>CAZWPV010000214.1:0-5362 GCA_964635485.1 uncultured Anaerolineales bacterium | reverse complement strand
CCACCGATGACGGCTTGGCAAACAACTGGGTTAGAGCCATAGCAATGGGGCTGGACGGAGCTCTCTGGTTCGGCACAGACGGCGGCGTGAGTCGCTACGATCCTGCTAGCGACACCTGGCAGACCTTTACTACCGATGATGGCCTGGCAAACAACTGGGTTAGAGCCATAGCAGTGGGGCCGGACAGCGCCCTTTGGTTCGGTACGCCGGCTGGAGTGAGTCGCTATGATCCCATCAGCGATACCTGGCAGACTTTCACGACCGCCGATGGCTTGGCAGGCAACTCGGTGGGAGCTATAGTAGTAGGGCCGGATGGTGTCCTGTGGTTTGGCACAGACAGCGGCTTGAGTCGTTTTGCCCCGGTTACCTCTAGGTAAGATGGACGACACAAAATAGCTGCACCTATGAAACGATAGCGTGGGCATGGTGCCGGGTTTTCGTAAATGCCCAGCGCTTGTGTTTGTGGAGATTGGGGGCGTCGAAGCCACTGACGGCACTAAGAGTCGCTGGGCAACGCACTCAGTGATTAAGTTAGAAATCCAAATGCTCTCTTGACACCAATGGTCGCAGTTGGTATACTGACCTTGACTCGCCCCGGCGGGTCACACCGTGACGGCTCTTTGTCCCTCGGAAGGGCAAAGACAACCAAATAGCCATCGTGAGATGGCACACGCTCTAACGTGACGCCCTGCTCGTCCTTCGGCTGCGAACCTCCGGTTTGCGTCCTTCGGCGGGCTCAGGACAGGCCTACGATCCCCAGGGCTGCCTCATTGCCGCCCCCGGCGCTATCTTGACCTACGTAACGAGCACGGTTATAATTGAGACGAGGTGTACGATGGAAGCTCAATTGGAAACACTGACACTTCCTCACTCCGGCCGGGTTGAGGTCACCATCAACCTATCGGCCGACGTTCACGTCACGGCGACGATGGCGCGCAGGCGCGTCAGCCGGTTGGTCGTCAGCGAGATCGGTAACTTGCTCTACGGCGGAGAGCCGTCGCTGGCCGTTGGCGAACGCATCTGCTGGCGTGTGCCGGTGATGCTGGCCTACCCCGACGCCGGACCGGTCGGCCAAGCTGGCGCGCTGGATGTAGACGTCGAGAGTGGCGAAGTGCTCGCCACCCCGCAACAATTGGCCGAGATAGCCGACCATGCCCACTACCTGGCTCAACGTACCCCTGCTGCCACAGAGTGATCGCACCGACTGCCTGCCGGCGTGTGTCGAGATGGTACTGGCCTTCCTTGGCCAGCCGGTCGAACGAGCGTGGCTGCGCCAGGCGATGGAGAGCTCAGACCTGGGCACACCCGGCTTCAAGGTGCTGAATCTACGGCGCTACGGCTACGAGGTAGCGTATGCCGCCGCCACCGATGAGCGTGTGCTGATCCAGGCCCTGGCCGATGGCATTCCGCCGATTGTGTTGCTGTGCACAACGTCTCTCCCCTACTGGGAGCGCGAAACTGCCCACGCCGTCGTCGTCATCGCCGCAGATGCAGACGTCGTCGTACTCAACGACCCTGCTTTTCCCTCCGCACCTCAGACGGTCCCACGGGACGTTTTCATGCTGGCCTGGTCCGATTTGGACTACCTGTACGCCTTGGTTTACCCCTCACAAGCGTAGTATCGTAGAGGGGGTTGGCGGCGACCAGGGCAGGCGGGGCAGCGTGAGGCCGTTCGTCGGCGCGGACTATACCGACGGGACCACGCGCGGCGGGAGCGTCACCTACATCCTTCGGCAGGCTCAGGACAGGCCTACGACCCCCTCGGCCGCCTCACCGACGCCGACTACCGTTCGGCTTCGGACCTCCTGTTCGCGCTCACGGCAGGCTCCACCGGCGAGTCCTACGAGTATGCCTACGACGCCAGGCGACCGTTCCGGTCTCACGGCAACCGCCTCACCTACAGCGGCCCTGATGGTAACCACACCTATCAGGTAGTGGTCTTACGTTAACCAAACCGTAACCCCATCGCAACCTGCACGCATGGCTAGGTGTGGTATGCTATGCTTGCTACCAAAATGCTTGGGCTGTGTGGGGCGGGCGATCCAGCGTCGGTGCGAGGTTGGATTGAGGCACGGCGAACGACGGAGGGGTTGCCTCATGATGATGGTCTGGCTTGATAAGGTCAAAATGTGCGTCGGCTGGAACGCAGCCGACCAGACACAGATTTCCGATTTGCAGGACTGGGTTGATTCCGATCTCCAAAAGGTGACCGAGGCCGTCGGCGAGTACCTGGTTCGGTTCAAAGATGCGCAGCCTCTGCTGACCAACACGCGCTTTGTCCAGCGCTTGCACGGCGTACTTCGTGAATGGTTGACGGGGCCCCTGTCGGGGACATTCGATGAAGCATACGCTCAGGCGCGATGGGCGCTCGTGCACAAGTTGGCAGAGGTTGGTCTGACATTCGAGGACGTCATTCTCATGAAGGACCTGGCGCGGAGGCAATTGCTGGGATTGGCTCAAGCGCAGTTGGACGGAAATCCCGAAGGGCTTTCAGCAACGATGGACGCTTTGGATAAAGCCTTGTGCCTCGATATGGCGGTGATTTACAGCGGGTACACCCGGGTTCGCGATGCCGAGATCGAGCGCTCGACGCTGGATCGGTTCCTGGCGATCACGGGGTTCAGCCGCACGCTTTACGAGAACCTGGCCGAGGCGCGGGAGTGGAACAGTGTAAGTCTGCAGGAGAGTCGAGTCCCCTGAATCGAGCGACGTGTTGCCGTCTGGCCGGGCTTGAACAGCCCGGCCTTTTTTGCTGCCAGGCATCCAGTCGGCTCATTGGAAGAACAGCCGCTGGATGGCGTAGAGTATAATGTCCGCAAGCGGCCCGCTGTTGTTGGCCGCGGCGACGAACATGAGCA
The DNA here is from genome assembly GCA_964635485.1 of uncultured Anaerolineales bacterium. Classification (GTDB taxonomy): domain Bacteria; phylum Chloroflexota; class Anaerolineae; order B4-G1; family B4-G1; genus JAFGED01. The sequence goes on along the minus strand of CAZWPV010000214.1, from coordinate 2,504 downwards.
CCGCCAGCACGACCCACAACGCCGGCAGATAAAAGACCAAACGGACTGCTGTTCCTAGGCGACGCATTGTGCACCTCCTCTCCTGTCTGCACAGGATGCTTCTTGTTTCTACCTGTTACATGCACCCGGCGGCGATTTTGTTCATTCGTAGCATAGCACAGGTGTGTGGAGATTCTGTCGCGTTGGAGTGAAGGTCTTGCGGAGGGTGTGTGGAGATCGGCGGCTTAGAGGCTCAGGACGATGCCGATATCCCCGCCCGCAACCGGGCCGATCAGCGCGAGGACGACGATGACGGCGATGGCGGCGAGGGTGAGCAGCAAAAGGAAAGCCATTTTCCTGGTCAGCCGAGGGGATCTGGCCTCTCGATCCCCCAGCACATCTCTTTCTGAGGAAGCGAGTGTATTCACTTCTCGGTGGTGATTGTCTTGCTCTACCATCACCACAGTTTAGCACACGCATGTGGAGATTTTGTCACACCGGTGTGAAGGTTGTGTGGAGATTGCTAGAAACCGGTTTTTTTTCTGGGAGATGTCACAACTGCTCGATGTCCAGCACCAGCACGACCCGGCCTGCGCCGGTCACGATGGCGCCGAGGAGGTACGGGCTCCGCGTGCGGCGAGGCAGAGGTCTGATCACTGCCGTCTCTCGGCCGGACACGCCGTCTGCGAGCAGGCCCACCGGTCCGTCGGAGCGGCGGCACAGGACCAGTGTGCGTTCGGCAGGCGGGCCATCGCCGGGCACGTGGAGCCGCTGCCGCAGGTCGAGCGTCGGTAGATCGGCCGTCTCGCCGGCTGGCCGAACGCCGTCCACGGCGGCCTCCGGGATGGCGTAGGTCTCCGCTCCCACCCGCACCAGCACGACGTCCTCCAGCGCCATCATCGCCGGGAGCCGCAGGCGCACGGTGGTGGAGCGGCCCGGCTGCGAATCGATCTCCAGCCGCCCACGTAAGGATTCCACGCCCTGGCGCACCGCGTTCAGCCCCATCCCGCGTCCCGCCACCTGGTCGATGCCATCGTGGGTGGAAAAGCCGGGGTGGGCCAGGAGAGCCCACAGATCGGCATCATCCATCGCGGTCGCCTCTTCCTGCGTGCATAGCCCCAGTGCGACTGCCCGTGCTGCCACCTGTTGTCGATCCAGCCCGCGCCCGTCATCGACCACCTCGATCACCACGCCGTCGCCTTCCTGCCGCGCGACGAGGCGGATCGTGCCCGCGGTCGGCTTGCCCGCCGCCTCCCGTTCCCCCGGCGGCTCGATACCGTGGGCAAGCGCGTTGCGCAGCAGGTGCACCCCCAGTTCGCGCACCGGGTCGAGGGCCGAACGGTCGATCTCTGTCTCGGCCCCTTCGATCACCAGCGCGGCTTGAAGGCCCATGCTTTCGGCCAGATCGCGCACCAGCCGTTCAAAGCCCTCAAAGGCCCGGCCCACGGGGAGCAGGCGGGTTTCGAGGACGGTGTTGTGCAGCTCGTGCAGCAGCCGTCGCTGGCGGGCTAGGTGGCGCTCCAGCATCTCTCGCGGGGACTGCGCCAGCTCGCTGTGGGCGACTCTTAATTCTTCGACGAGTTCCAGCAGGCTGTCCAGGTGACGCACCGATGCGGTGATCTGCAATGGCTGAAGCCCTCCCCCTTCTAGTGGGAGGGTTGAGGAGGGGGTCGGTTCCACCATCCCCAACCGACCGCTAGCGGTCGGCCCCCTCCCTGGAGAGGGGGAAGTAATCATAGGAGATTTTAGCACTTCGATAGCCGGAATCGGCGGCCCGCTTTGGCCCACCGACTCGGCGACCACAGCCACCATCGCGCTCAACACATCCAGACCGCGCAGCAGCAGCGTGGGAGAGGGCGGAGCGGACTCGTCGGCCAGCGCGTCCTCCAGCGCGTGGGCGGTCGCCGCCAGCGTCTCCAGCCCCACCAACCCGGCGTTGCCCTTGAGGGTGTGCAGCGCGCGTCGCGCCTCGTCCAGGGCTGCTCGATCCTCCGGGGCGCGCTCGAGGGCCAGCAGGCTGTCGCTCAACGCCGCCAGCCTGCCGCGGGCATCCTGCACGAACGTGACGCGGCGGCGCGCCAGACGGTCGCCCTCATCGCTCATTTAACACCTGCTCAAGGTCCAACGGCTGTGCGGCAGACTCGGCGAGGTGCAGCACCTCGTCCACCGCCAGCGCGATCAGCTCTTCCCCCGCCTCGGTCACCAACAGGGTGCAGCGGTCGATGGGCGGGTCGCTGCAATCCAGCCGTTCCCCCAGCGCGATCACGGGCAGCACCCTGGCCCGCCAGGCGACCAGGCCGCACACCAGAGGGGGCGGATCGGGCAGGCGCGTCACCGGCCTGGGTGCGAGGATATGGTGCACAGTTTCAGCCGGAAGCGCCCACTCGGATGAGCCCAGGCGGAAGATAACGAGTTCGTCCATAATAAACGCGCCAGGGGACTCCCCGTCTTTAGCGGGGAGGGGAATGGCGCTCCCCCTTTCGTTTGATCGAAGACTTGTCAAAATAGAACAACCGTGCTAACAT
>CAZWPV010000213.1:0-5372 GCA_964635485.1 uncultured Anaerolineales bacterium | reverse complement strand
CTGGTGGTCAGCGGCAGCGTGTGGCGGTCGGTCGCGCCATCGTGCGTGAGCCGCAGGTGTTCCTGATGGACGAGCCTCTGTCCAACCTGGATGCCAAGCTGCGCGTGAGCGCCCGTGCCGAGATCAGCAAGCTCCATCAGCGGCTGGGAACGACCTTCATCTACGTGACCCACGACCAGGTGGAGGCCATGACGATGGGCACCCGCATCGCGGTGATGAACAACGGCATCCTGCAGCAGATCGACGTCCCGCAGGTGCTCTACGACACGCCGTCCAATATCTTTGTGGCTGGCTTTATCGGCAGCCCGGCGATGAACTTTATCGATGCCAAGTTGGTCGAGCAGGATGGCAGGTTGGTCGTAGACTGTAGGGATTTTGGCCTCGAGATTCCTGAGGATCGAATGGGTGTTTACCATCCGCACGTGGGCAAGGAGGTCATCTTTGGCATTCGGCCAGAGGACACCTACGATCCTGAGTATGCTCCTCCGGGCATCAAGAAGGTGCTGATCGACGCCAAGGTCGACGTGACCGAGTTGCTGGGTCACGAGGTCATTGTCTACTTGGTGACAGAGCACATCGGACCTTTCCTTGGCACCTTCGATCCGCGCACGGGCGCGCGGGTGGGCCAGACGATGCAGATTGCTTTCGATATGTCCCGCATGCATCTTTTTGACAAGACGACCGAGGTGGTGATTCGCTAGCCAGCCCGAACTGGTGTGAAAAGCTCCGGAAAAACGCCGGAGCTTTTTTCTTGCCTACTTGTCGTTTTTGACTTAAAATGTCCTCCGTGGTGTTTCAGAATCTCAGAAAAAGGAGCAAGATGGCGAATCTGGATTTGATGCGCGAGTTGGCGATGGATGGCGAGAGCAAGATACTCTTGCTGGTGATGGATGGCGTGGGCGGTCTACCGATGACGCCCGGCGGGCCGACGGAGCTTGAGGCGGCGCACACGCCGAACCTCAACGCCTTGGCAGCGCGTTCCATTTGCGGGATGAGCACGCCCATTGCGCCCGGCATTACGCCGGGCAGCGGGCCTGGGCACCTGGCCCTCTTTGGCTACGCCCCGCTGGAGTACGAGATCGGGCGTGGGGTGCTGGAGGCACTGGGCATCGGCTTCGACCTGCAGCCTCAGGACGTAGCGGCGCGTGGCAACTTTTGTTCGCTCGACGAGCAGGGGCTGATCACCGACCGGCGCGCGGGCCGTATTCCCACGGAGGTAGGGGCGCGGCTGTGCGAGAAGCTGCGCCAGATCGAGCTGCCCGGCGTGCAGACGTTCGTCGAGCCAGTGAAGGAGTATCGCTTCGTGCTGGTGCTGCGCGGCGAGGGGTTGTACGACGGCCTGACCGAGACCGATCCCCAGCAGGTGGGCAAGCCGCCGCTGCCGGTCGAACCGCTGCGCCCCGAGGCGGCCCCAACGGCGGAACTCCTCAACCGGTGGCTGGCCGAGGCGCGCAAGCTCCTGGCCGACGAGCACCCGGCCAATGGCTGCAACCTGCGCGGCATCGCCAAGGATCCAGGGGTGCCGCAGATGGGGGAGGTCTACAGGCTGCGCTGCGGCGCTATCGCCACCTACCCGATGTACCGGGGTGTGGCGCAGCTCTGCGGTATGACCGTGTTGCCGACGGGCGACACGATCGAATCGGAGGTCGAGACGCTGAAGCAGCACTGGGCCGACTATGACTTCTTTTTCTTCCACGTCAAAAAGACCGACAGCCGGGGCGAGGACGGCGACTTTGACGCCAAGGTGAAGGTGATCGAGCACGTGGACGAGGTGCTGCCCGATATCCTGGCGCTGGAGCCGGATGTGGTCATCGTCACGGGCGATCACTCCACGCCGGCGGCGCTCAAGTCCCATAGTTGGCACGAGCTGCCGATGCTCCTGTGGGCCAAGCACATCCGGCCCGACGGCGTGGCGCAGTTCGGCGAGCGGCCCTGCATGGCCGGCGGCCTGGGACACATCCACCATCCCGACCTGCTGCCTCTGGCGATGGCTTATGCAGGTCGGCTGGCCAAGTTTGGGGCCTGACCGTCTTTCGGTCTAGAACTGCGAGCCGTCCGATACCTCAAAGTGTCGGGCGGCTCGATTGCATTCTCGCAGAGGCACATTTAATTGACATCCCTGCCCAGTTCTGATATATTGATGACGCAAAGCGCTGTCTTTGGTATCCCACAGCTTGAGGTGCTCAATGGCTACGATCCGATTGGAAGATGTCACCAAGGTCTTTCGCGCCCCTCGGAAAGCGGGTGTCTCGTCCGGCCACAAAGGCCCTGTGATAGCTCTAGATCACCTGAACCTGACCGTTCCCGACGGGCAGGCCGTTGCCGTCGTCGGGCCGTCAGGCTGTGGCAAGTCGACACTCTTGCGCGTGGCCGCAGGGCTGGAGACGGCCTTTACCGGGCGCGTCTTTTACGACGGCGTGGATGTGGCGGACGTATCTCCTGGCGACCGTTACATCGGCATGGTGTTTCAGAATTATGCGCTCTATCCCCATTTCAGAAACCGGGAGAACCTGAGCTTTTTCTTCAAGGTGCACAAAGCGCCGACTGAGGAGGAAGAGGAGCGCATTCGCATTACCTCCGAGGTGATGGGAATTGGGTTTAAGGAACTGCTGAAACGCAAACCGGGCACGCTTTCCGGCGGGGAGCAGCAGCGGGTGGCCGTCGCGCGTGCGATTGTGCGCAAGCCGCGTCTCTTTCTCTTCGACGAGCCGCTCTCGAACCTGGATGCCAAGCTGCGCGTCCAGACCCGGATCGAGATCAAGCGGCTGTTGGGCTGCTTTCAGATCACCGCGCTGTACGTCACGCACGACCAGGTGGAGGCCATAGCCCTCGGCGATCAGGTCGCCGTCATGCGGCGGGGAAAGATTGAGCAGGTGGGGCCATACCAGGAGGTGTGGCAGAATCCGGTCAACGCCTTTGTCGCCGGGTTCCTGGGCTCTCGCCGGATGAATTTGCTCACCGGTGGCACAGTCGCCGATGGCGCGCTTCGCCTCGGTGAGTTGGTCGTGCCCCTGCCCGATGCGGTCAAGGTCCAGGTCAGCGCCGGCCAAAGGCTGACCCTTGGTGTGCGTCCCGAATCGGCCAGCCTGATCTCTGTCGATCAGCCTGCGCCGGAGGGTATCTGCCTGCGCGGTGTGGTGGAGGTCATCGAGCCAGACTTTGGGCGGCGTATGCAGACGGTGTACGTCCGCACGGGGGAGTTTTCTTACGCAGCGAGTGGGCCGCTCGATCCCGCGCTGGATATCGGAGCCGAGGTGTCGGTTGTCTTTCCCACCGACCAGCTTTATTTCTTCGACGGCGAGAGCGAGCAGCGTGTAGGATAGGCGAATGGAATCACTGGTTGCGGGTACTCAGGAACTGGGGATCACACTCGCCGATGGCCACTTGGCCGCTTTCGAGACCTGCTACCGGGAGCTGGTGGATTGGAATCGGCGCTTTAACCTGACCGCCATCACCGATTGGGATGGGGTGCTGGTGCGTCACTTTCTCGATTCCCTCTCCTGTCTCAAGGCGCTGTCTCGGAAGGAGTTGGCCGCCGGCGCGCGCGTGATTGACGTAGGTACCGGGGCGGGCTTTCCAGGGCTGGCGCTCAAGATCGTCTGCCCGGGGATGCGGTTGACGCTACTGGAGGCGACGCGCAAGAAGGTGACTTTCCTGGCGCATATCGTGCGTGTGCTGGGGATCGAGGAGGTCGAGGTCGTGCACGGACGGGCGGAGACGCTGGGACGCAATCCCTCTCACCGGGAGCGATACGATTGGGCGCTGGCCCGCGCCGTGGCGGAGATGCCCACGCTGGCGGAGTATCTGCTGCCGCTGGTGCGCGTGGGCGGGGCGGCGCTGGCACAGAAGGGGGAGGGTGCTGTCGCAGAGGTGCAGGGTGCTGATACGGCTGTCGCCACGTTGGGCGGGCGGGTGCGCCAGTTGATGCCGGTGGAGCTGCGCGGGCTGGCAGAGACACGCTATCTAGTGGTGGTGGATAAGATTGCCGCCACTCCTGAAAAATATCCCCGCAGGCCTGGCGTACCCCGCAAGTCGCCGATCAAGTGACCCCTCACCGCCGCGTAAAAATCAGCATCCCGTCAGCCCCATAGATGTTTGTTTCGAGTTTTGTCAGTAATTGATAGCGTTCCTGGAAACGGGGATCGGGCAGCAGTCCCTCCCGCCCGTAGACTTCCAGGATGACGATGTAATCGGGATCGAGCGCGAGCACCAAGTCGGCAGGGATCGCATAGTTGATGGCATAGATATCGGGGTCGGCGGGGTAATAGCGGCTCGATTCCGGCGTCACCAACCCGACGGTATCGAGGATGTGCAAGTTGGTTCGGTAGCCCAGCATGCCGATGTCGCCGGCACAAAGCGTGTCCTCGGGGGTGGCTTGGGCGTTTATGATGTCGGCTGCCCTGGCGTAGAGTTGTTCCAGCTTGAACCAGGCCATCTCTGGCGCGGGGCGGTCGGGGCCGTGGTCGGGGTGCAGCGTCCAGGCGTTGAGCGTGAGCACGAGCACGCCGATGGCAAAGACGATAAACGGTAGATTGGTGAAATGGTAAATCGGTGATCGGGGTGCTTCTCTGTTTACCAATTTACCGACCACCAGTTTACCAATATCCCGACTCAACGTCCAGGCTCCGGTGACGATGAGTAAAAAGTAAAACGGCGTTGGTGGGGAGAGGTACCAGCGAAAAAAGTGGGGATTGGCGATGGCAAAGGTGGCAAAGTAGGCAAAGGGATAGGCAGTCAGTGGCCAGGTTCTGGGATTGCGCCGCAGGGCGTTGAGGCCGCCGAGGGTGCATAGACCGCAGTAGAGAGCCAGGACGGCGAGGATGGCCAGGGGGGGGAGAACCGCGCTTTCGAAGAATGGCGTGGCATAGTGTTGCAAGAGACGTTTGAAAAAGGCATCTGGTGGGTTCCGGTAGGTGACCGACTTGGCGGCGATCGAGTTGGTGAGCGGGCTGCCAAAATATAACGCGCCAAAGGCCAGCCAGGGCGCTAGGAGTGCCAGCGTGATCATTCCCTCTCGCCAGGGGATTGCCCGTCGCTTGATAGCCAAGTCAATCCACAGGGGGCCCAGCAGGATGGCAGTGTCGGGCCGGGCCAGGAGCGCCAGCGCCGAGAGGACGGCCAGCGTGCGGGGACGCTCTGTCAGGTGGGCGTATGCGGCGGCGATGAGCAATCCGATGGTCAGGTCGGTCTCCATCCCACCGATGGCAAAGGAGACGCTGTAGGGGGCCAAGGCCCAGAGGAGCGCCAAGGCCGCGGCCGGAAGTGGATGGCCGATAAATTGCTTTCCCAGGACGTAGAGCATGCCGACGGAGAATGCCCCTGCCAGCGCGTTGACCGCCAGCGCTATGGCGGGAAAGTCGCGGGAGCCGGTC
>CAZWPV010000212.1:0-5374 GCA_964635485.1 uncultured Anaerolineales bacterium | reverse complement strand
GCACCTGTTCGAAGCCCAACTTCTCCAAAGCGTGGATAGCCTCCTGGCCTGAGACCCTGCGCAGTTTAGGCATACGACGCTTCACTCACAGCGCCTTCTACGGCCACCTCAAAAGTGGTTAGCAACGGCCTGCCAACTTGCGGCAGGGGAAACTCTTCCAAGTAGAGCTCTGTGGCCTCCTTCAAGTTGGCCACTGCCTCCTCGATCGTATACCCCTGGCTCACCGTTCCAATCTCGGGGCACTCGGCAACATACAGATTGTCCTCGCTGTGAAGAACCGCTGTAAAGACCGCCGTCGTCATCTGATCGCCTCCTACTATCCGCAAGTTCCGCCTCCAGTATACCACACCCACACACGCCGCAATCACACGTCGTCGGGAGCCGCCTCCAGCGGCAAGGTGAAGGTGAACGTCGTCCCCTCCCCCTCCTCGCTGCCGACGGAGATCTCTCCCCCGTGCGCCTCGACGATCTTGCGCGAGATCGTGAGCCCCAATCCAGACCCCACGGTGCGCTCCTCGGCGCCGGGCACGCGGTAGAAGCGCTCAAAGATGCGCGGCAGGATGTCCGCCGGGATGCCGGGGCCGGTATCAGCGACGCTGACGACCAAGTTGTCCCCCTCGCACCTCGCCGTGACCGTGATGTTGTCCCCCGGACGGCAGTACTTGATCCCGTTGCCCATCAAGTTGAGCATCACCTGGTGCAGCCGCTGCGCATCCCCCATGACCGGCGGCAGGTCGTCGGGGACGTCGGCCGATAGGCCGACCTGCTTCTCGTCCGCCTGCGGCACCAGGACGCCTATCGCCATGCGGATCACCGTGCTCAGATCGACCCGATCGTGGGACAGGGAGGCGCGGCCGGACTCGAGCTTGGCCAATTCGAGAAAATCGTTCGCCAGACCGCCGAGCCGCTCCGCCTCGCCCACGATGATGCCGGCGAACTGACGGCACTGCTCCAGCGTCACGGCCGGCTGCTGCATCAACTCCGAGTAGCCGACGATAGACATCAACGGCGTGCGCATCTCGTGCACGATCTCGGCCACCAGGTCAGATTGCTGGAAGAGCAGCGCGTTCTGCACGGCCACTGCCGCCTGGCCGCCCAGCACGGTCAGCATCTCGACGTCCTCGCGGGTGAACTCGTCCCCGCCCTGCTTGTTGACCACCTCCAGCACGCCGATCACGTTCCCCCTGACGACCATAGGGACGGCGAGGATAGAGCGCGTGTTGAAATCGGACTGCTCGTCCGCCTGGCGGTAAAAGTGCGGGTCCTCGCACACGTCCGGGACGACGATGGGCTTGCCCGTCTGCACGACCAATCCGGCGATACTGCCCTCCATCGGGACGACGATTGAACGGATGCCGGGCAGATTGGTCGCCGCCTCAAAGTACAACTGCCCGCTCTTTCGATCCAGCAGTAGGATTGAACTGGCCTCCGTGTCGGTGAGTTGTTGCGCCGCCACGGCGATGCGATGCAACAGCGGGCGCAAGTCGAGCGTCGAGTTCAGCGAACGGCTGATCTCGATCAGCCATTCGAGCCTGGCAACGGACTTTGTCGTTTCCTGGACTGAATCATCCACCATCACATCCCTCCCCACGGGTTTGCGCGCAGGCCCGCGCGATGTGAGGCAACACATCGGCAACGTCAGCGTGGATGACCACCTCGGCCACGCCGTCGATGTAAGTATCCAGCATATTGACCACGATGACGCGCCCACCGCGCTCGTGCACTTGAAGGGGCAGTTGCGAGGCGGGCATCACTTCCAGGTACGAACCCGCCACGAGCATCAGATCGGCCCGCCGGACGTGCGCCTGCGCCGCGTTGAACACCCCAACGGGCAACTGCTCCCCAAAGAGCACGACGTTGGGCTTCATCACGCCGCCGCACTCGGCGCAGCGAGGCACTTTATCTGAGGCCAGGAAACCATCGAGAAAATTACCCGTCGGCACGACCTTGTAGCAGCGCGTACACGTCGCCTCCCGCACGTGGCCGTGCACCTCCAGCACCTCGCACGAGCCGGCCTTTTGATGCAGGCCATCGATGTTCTGGGTGATGACCGCCTGCAGCCACCCGCCGGCCTCCAACTCGGCCAGCGCTACGTGAGCCGAGTTAGGCTCGGCCGCCATCAGCTTCTCCGCCAATGGCCGCACCCAATCATAGAACGCCTTGGGCCGGATACGGAAGGTGTAGGCGGAGGCCACGATCATCGGGTTGACGCGCTCCCACAGGCCGCTCCCCGGCGAGCGAAAGTCGGGGATGCCGGATGGGGTGCTGATGCCCGCCCCGGTCAGCGCCACCCCGTAGCGGGCCTCACGCAGCAGCTTTGCAGCACGCGCGATCTTGTCGGCGTGATCCACGCTCACCTCACGCATCAAAAAGCCTCGGCTGATGGCCCGCGGGTAGGGTCTCGCCGCCGGCCACCCGGTGCGCCCAGCGCGTCGGCTCCGGCAGGCGATATTTGGCCGTGCAGCTCAACACCAGTGAAATTGCCGTTTCCAAATCCACCCGGTGCCCAACGGAGACGTAAACCGGACGGACGCGAGTGCGCGTCCTCACGACCGCGCCGATCACCTCGCCCCCATCCGTCAACGGCGTCCAACTGCCCTTTTCCTCAGCGGGCTCCGTTTCTCTGCCGCACAGGCGCGACTTGGCACAGCCCACAGAAGGCAAGTCCAGCAGGATACCCAGATGCGTGGCCAGCCCCATGCGGCGGGGGTGCGCCAACCCCTGGGCGTCGAACATGAGAATATCCGGTCGGTCTGACAATCGCTCCAACGCAGCCAGCACGACGGGGCCTTCACGGAAAGCCAAAAGGCCCGGCACATAGGGAAACGAAACGGGCGTCTCTGCCACAACTGCCCGGAAGGGGACGAGATCGGGATAGGAAAGCAGCACCACAGCCGCCCGCGCCAACCCGCCCTTCACGCTGACGTCCACCCCGGCAACGACCTCCGGCTGGTGAGCGAGTGACTGCACGCGGACACGCTCGCGCAGACGGTTCTGAACTTCCCTGGCCTCAACCGGCGAAACGTCCCACGGGTGGGTAAAGACCGGCAGGACAGTCATACTCAAACATTGAGCAAATAATCCGCAATCGCCTGAATCTGTTGAGCGACCAAACTATTAGGCTGAGACGTCACCATGGGGACACCACTCTCATGCGACTGGAAAGCCAGTTCGGGAGCGGGTGTGACCACGCCGGCAAGCTCGTGTTGCAACAGACCTTCTATCGTCTCCTTGGTGAAAGAAGCCGCTGAGTGCATCTTGTTGAGCAACACTAAGCTGATTCTATGGTGGGCGATACCGAGGGTCTCGGTCATCTCGGTCAACAAAGACTGAGCCATCATGAGACAAGCTCGCTGCGGCTCGACAGCCACGACGGTCTGATAGCACTCCGGCAACAGACAGCGATTGGTTTCCCCCAATCCCACGCCCATGTCCAAGAAGAGATAGTCAGCCATTGCCCCGAGATGTCGAACAAGGGCCTCGGCATAAGGAGGGGTCATCAGCGCCGCCGCACCAAACGGTTCGATCTGGCCACTCAGAACGAGCACGCCGGAACGATGTTCCTCCAACTGCGCTTCCACAAATCTGGTGTCGAGCTGCCGGACGGGCCTCTCCAAAAGACGCGCCACTGCGCCCGGGCGGCGCAGACCAAACTGAAAAGAGGCTGCTGTCATACCGGATTGCATGTCGGCAAAAATGACTTTTTTATCCTGCGCCTCCCCCTGGGCCAAAGCAACGGCAAGATTCACCGCCAAGGTAGTGGTACCCACACCGCCCTTTGAGCCCAAGAAAGCGAAGGTTTTAGCCCGTACAATCGGTTCCGGGATCTCTTCCTTGCGGCGCGCCGTGCGCAACAGTACCGCTTCCACACGCGAGGCCAATTCGCTTGGATGGACGGGCTTGGTCAGATAATCATCCGCCCCGGCCTGAAATCCGACGACCTTGTCGTCCACCTGCGTTTTGGCGGTGAACATGATAATAGGAAGGTCGGTCGTAGCAGGATTGGCCCGCAGGCGACGGCATACCTCGTAGCCGTCCATATCCGGCATCATAATATCCAGAACAATCAGGTCTGGCGCTTCTGCCTGCACCTTTTCCAAGGCTTGAGCGCCGGTCTGGGCGGCAGCAATCTCATACCCGCGCCGCTCGAGCATCAACCCGATCAACTTTACGGTCTCCAGGTCATCGTCAACGATCAATATCTTTCTGGCCACTAGGTCCTCCGTGTTCACTTATAATGACCAATACTGTAGCACAGAACGGATTACTTGGCAAGAAAGCAAAAAGAGAGAGCAGCCCGCAGGCTGCCTCTCCTCTTACGACTGAATCATTCCAGTCTATGGCAGTTCAAATTCGGCGATCACGGGAGCGTGGTCAGACTCGGGAAACTTTTTATCGGAGGCCTCGGCGACGGACTCGTCGTGCAGCATCTCGTTGTGAATCTCGGAGCCCGTGTAATATGCCAACAACGGGCGGGAAATCAGCAGGTGATCTATCATCCTGCCCTTGCCACGGTGCAAAAAAGTAAAACGAGATGAGGCGGGAATGGTTCGCTCACAAGGCACCATCACGCGCTGGGCCAGATCGGCATTGCCCGTGTTCTCAACATCGCCTCGAATGGCCTCCAAGGGCACCTCGTCTAGATCGGCATTAAAGTCGCCGCAGACCACGATCAGTGCATTCTCATCCGCATCGAACAGGGTATCAATGAGCATCCGCACTTCCAGCGCCTGGCCGATGCGCTGCATTGAAGAGATAAAGAACCCCTCCGCCCAACCGGAGGCGGTCTTCCATCGATAGAGACTCAGTTTCTGTCCGGAGATGCTAAACGGGTTTCGAGACTTGAGATGCAAGTTGATGACGTGAAGCACATTATTCCCCACCTCGATCTTGGCATACAGGATCGGCCGCTCCCACGTGATATCCTTGGCCGCCTCCTCTGGCTGCGCAGTGACCTTCTGGTAGCGCGGGGCGAGGGCAAACTCGTGCTTGTACTGGCCATGCTCGACGACCGGAAAGCAACTTAGCACTACGAGATTGCGTTCGTCGTAAACCTGCGCGCCATCCACCGTCATCGTAGAAACGCGATGGTAGTCTCCATAGGGCATCTTCTTCAGGAGCTTGTCCAAAGCGAGCAGGCGGCGTGGCTGCCCCCGTCGCTCCTGGCCATTGACCTCCTGCAGGCACAAGACGTCGGCACCGACCCTGATAAGTTGCGGGCGCATCACGGCGATGCGCTCCGTCAACGTCGGTTTCTTTCCGCGTTTGTCGTCGAGATTCTCCAGGTTGAACGTAGCAATGCGCAGCTTGATCGACATGTGTTTTCTCCTGGTATCATAGAATTTGTAGGTGGTTGACACCACCGTCAAAACCG
>CAZWPV010000211.1:0-5383 GCA_964635485.1 uncultured Anaerolineales bacterium | reverse complement strand
CGACTATCATTCGCTACCCTTGGTGGCATAGACTCACAATTTGGGATACACACCCTTGGGCAATGGAGCGATGGTCCATGGCGGAAAATAGACCACGTCGAGACCGAAACCTATCTGCCCCACCCCCGATCATGGGCCGCCGCGGGCCGCCCTGGCGTCACATGATGGAGAAGGAACGTGCCAAGAACACGCGCGGCACGCTGCTGCGCATCTGGGGCTACCTGAAGCGCCAAAGGTGGGCACTGGTAGGGACGATCCTGCTGGTGATGCTGAGTTCGGGCCTCAATCTGATGATCCCTTACTTGATGGGTAAAGCCATCGACGAGTACATCCTCAAGGGTGACCTGCCCGGCCTGGCGCGCGCGGCGCTGCTGATGGCCGGTGTGGCCGTGGCTCTATCGCTGACCAACTGGTTGCAGATCTATGTGATAACGGGCGCATCCCAGCAAACCGTGCGCGATATCCGCAACGATCTCTTTGCCAGGCTACAGACCCTCTCACTGCGCTTCTTCGACCAGCACACGCACGGCGAGTTGATGAGCCGGTTGGCCAACGACGTGGAGAACATCAGCAACGTGCTCGCCGAAAGCATCACGCAGCTGATCTCCACCATCCTGAGCGTCGTCGGCGTAGGAACGATGATGTTTGTGCTCAACGCCCGTCTGGCGCTCGTCAGCCTGGTGACGATCCCGCTGATGATGTTCTTTAGCCGCTGGATCGCCAAGCACACGCGAAGGGGATTCCGCGAGCAGCAAGCATCGCTGGGCGAGCTTAACGGCATCATCGAGGAGACGATCACCGGACAGCGCGTGGTCAAGGCATACGTGCGCGAGCAGGCAGCCATCGAGCAGTTCGACGCTGCCAACCAGCGGCTGCGGCGGGCCTCCACCTACGCCCAGACCTTTGCCGGGGTGATGGGCCCCATCAACAACTTTGTCAACAACGTCGGCTTTGCCATCGTCGCCGGGGCGGGCGGCTGGATGGCCGTGCAGGGTATGGCGACGGTGGGCACCATCGCCAGCTTTGTCAACTATGCACGGCAGTTTTCGCGGCCCCTGAACCAGATCGCCAACCTGTACAACGCGATCCAGTCGGCCATCGCCGGGGCGGAGCGCGTGTTCGAGATCATCGACCAAGTGCCCGAGCTTCAGGACGCGCAAAACGCACAGCCGCTGACGCAAGTCCGGGGGGACGTCGCCTTCGCCGACGTGTGCTTTGGCTACGAGGAGGACGTGCCCGTGCTCAAGCACGTCAGCCTGCACGCCCGGTCAGGCCAGACCATCGCCCTGGTCGGGCCGACGGGCGCGGGCAAGACGACCATCGTCAACCTGCTGACCCGCTTCTACGACATCGACAGCGGCAGCGTCTACATCGACGGCACGGACATCCGCCGGATCGAACTGGACGACCTGCGCCGCACACTGGGCATCGTGCTGCAGGATACATACCTGTTCTCCGATACGGTGATGGAGAACATCCGCTACGGGCGGCTCGACGCATCCGACGAGGAGGTCATCGCCGCCGCTAAGCTGGCCAACGCCGACCAGTTCATCCACCGCCTGCCGCAGGGCTATCAAACGGAGCTTTCGGAGCAGGGCAGCAACCTGAGCCAGGGGCAGCGGCAGCTGCTGGCCATCGCGCGCGCTGTCCTGGCCGATCCGGGCATTCTCATTTTGGACGAGGCGACCAGCAGCGTCGATACACGCACGGAAAAGCACATCCAGGAGGCCATGCTGCGCCTGATGGAGGGCCGCACCAGTTTCGTCATCGCCCACCGCCTGAGCACGATCCGCGAGGCGGACGATATCCTGGTGATCAACGATGGCGAGATCATCGAGCAGGGCACGCACGAGGCGCTGCTGGCACAGCGTGGTTTCTACCACCACCTGTACATGAGCCAGTTCAAGGGGCAACCCCATACGATGCTCGAACAGATAGTCTGACAGGAACCCAAGGCAGCGAAAAGCGGGCGGTATGAGCCGCCCGTTTTTCCATTGCTCTCCCACCGACGTTTGCCACAGACAAATCTGCAAATGCTTGACAAAATCGGCATTATAGGAATAATGACCCCGGTTCTACAAGCACCCGCTTTTACTCACACTTAACAGGAGGAGATGTATGCCACGGCGCAGCGATATCCACAAGGTTATGATCATCGGCTCCGGGCCTATCGTCATCGGCCAGGCGTGCGAGTTCGACTATTCCGGCACCCAGGCTTGCAAGGCGCTCAGGGAATTGGGCTACCAGATCGTGCTCGTCAATTCCAACCCCGCCACCATCATGACCGATCCGGCCATGGCCGACGTCACGTATATCGAGCCGCTCAACCTTGAGACGATGGCCCGCATCATCGAGAAGGAACGGCCTGACGCCCTGCTCCCCAACCTGGGCGGGCAGACCGGGTTGAACCTATCGTCGGAGCTGGCGCGTACCGGCGTCCTGGAAAAGTACGGCGTGCGCGTCATCGGCGTCGACATCGACGCCATCGAGCGCGGCGAGGACCGCACCGTGTTCAAGGAGACGATGCGCAGTCTGGGCATCGAGATGCCGCGGAGCGAGGCCGCCTACACCGTCGAGGAGGCGGAGCAAATCGCTGAAAAACTCGGCTACCCGGTGGTGATCCGCCCGGCCTACACGCTGGGCGGCACGGGCGGCGGCCTGGTCTACAACGTGGAGGAGTTGCGCATCGTGGCCAGCCGTGGCATTGCCGCCAGCATGGTCGGGCAGATCTTGGTCGAGGAATCGGTGGAGGGATGGGAGGAGCTGGAGCTTGAAGTGGTGCGTGACGCCAAGAACCAGATGATCACCGTGTGCTTCATCGAGAACGTGGACGCTATGGGCGTCCACACCGGCGACTCTTATTGCACCGCGCCCATGCTCACCATCAGCCCGGAGCTGCAGCAAAAGCTGCAAAAGTACTCCTACGACATCGTGGAGGCCATCGAGATCATCGGGGGAACCAACATCCAGTTCGCCCACGACCCGGAGACGGGCCGCGTGGTCGTCATCGAGATCAACCCCCGCACGTCGCGCTCCTCGGCACTGGCCTCCAAGGCGACCGGCTTCCCCATCGCGCTGGTTTCTTCCAAGCTGGCCGGCGGCCTGACGCTGGACGAGATCCCCTACTGGCGGGATGGCACCCTGGAAAAGTACACCCCCTCCGGCGACTACGTAGTGGTCAAGTTCGCCCGCTGGGCGTTCGAAAAGTTCAGGGACGCGCAAGACAGGCTCGGCACGCAGATGCGCGCCGTGGGCGAGGTGATGTCCATCGGCAAGACGTACAAGGAGGCACTCCAGAAGGCCATCCGCTCGCTGGAAAACAGCCGTCACGGGCTGGGGTTCGCCAAGGACTTTAACCGGCGGTCAGTGAAAGAATTGATGGCGCTGCTGGCCGAGCCTTCGAGCGAGCGACAGTTCATCATGTACGAGGCGTTGCGCAAGGGCGCCGGCGTGGACGATCTTTACGAGCGGACACACATCAAGCCGTGGTTCATCCAGCAGATGAAGGAGCTGGTGGAACTGGAGGAAGAGCTGCTCAAACGCAAGGGCCGGCAGCTTCCCGACCCCCTGCTGATTCAGGCCAAGAAAGACGGCTTTGCCGACCGCTACCTGGCACAGATTCTGGGCGTTCCCGAGCAAGAGATCAGGACACGTCGGACGGCACTGGGCGTGGTGGAGGGCTGGGACGCCGTGCCGGTCAGCGGCGTGGAGGATGCAGTGTACTACTACTCTACCTACAACGCGCCGGATAAAACAAAGATAAGCCAGCGGCGCAAGGTCATGATCCTGGGGGGCGGGCCGAACCGCATCGGCCAGGGGATCGAGTTCGACTACTGCTGCGTGCACGCGGCCTTCGCCCTGCGCGATCTGGGCTACGAATCGATCATGGTCAACTGCAATCCCGAGACGGTGTCCACCGATTACGACACCTCGGACAAGCTGTACTTTGAGCCGATCACGGTGGAGGACGTGCTGTCCATCTACGAGCACGAAAAGCCGGAGGGCGTGATCGTCCAGTTCGGCGGCCAGACGCCGCTCAACATCGCCCGCGAGCTGGCAGATGCAGGGGTGAACATCCTGGGCACCTCGCCGGAGACCATCGACCTGGCGGAGGACCGCGACCTATTCCGCAAGATGATGGAAAAGATGAGCATCCCGATGCCCGAGGCAGGCATGGCGAGCACGCTGGAGGAGGCGTTGGCGGTAGCCGAGCGTATCGGATACCCGCTTATCGTTCGCCCATCGTACGTGCTGGGCGGGCGCGGCATGGAGGTCGTCTACGACGAGGACATGCTGCGGGAGTACGTGACGGTGGCCGTCGCGGTCACGCCCGACCGGCCCATCCTGATCGACCGGTTCCTGCAGAACGCGCTGGAGGCGGAGGCCGACGCGCTATCCGACGGCGAGAACACCTTTGTCCCGGCGGTGATGGAGCACATCGAACAAGCCGGCATTCACTCCGGGGACTCGGCGTGCGTGATCCCGCCGGTGAGCATCCCGCCCAAGCACCTGGAGACCATCCGCGACTACACGCACAGAATCGCCCACGAGCTGGGCGTCGTGGGCCTGATGAACATGCAGTACGCCATTGCGGACGACACGGTGTACGTGCTGGAGGCCAACCCACGCGCCTCGCGCACCGTGCCCCTGGTCTCGAAGGTGTGCAACGTCTCCATGGCACACATCGCCACGCAGCTCATGCTGAGCAAGAAGCTGGCCAACCTCGGCCTCAGCAAAAAGAGGATCCCACACTTTGGGGTCAAGGAAGCGGTATTGCCGTTCCCCATGTTCCCCGAGGTCGATCCGATCCTGGGGCCAGAGATGCGCTCCACCGGCGAGGTGCTAGGGCTGGATCGGACGTTTGGGCTGGCCTACTTTAAGGCCGAGGAGGCCGCGCAACAGATCCTGCCCCTGGAAGGCACCGTGTTGATCAGCGTCAGCGATCGTGAAAAGCCGTTGGTGCTGGAGGTGGCGCAAGAGTTCGATAAGCTGGGGTTCAAGATCAAGGCCACCGAGGGGACGCAGCGGTTTTTGGCCAGTCACGGGATCGAGAGCGAGTTCATCAAGAAACAGCACGAGGGCCGGCCCAACATCGTGGATGGCATCATGAACAAGGAGATTCACCTGGTGATCAACACGCCGGTCGGCAAGCTCAGTCAATTCGACGACTCGTACATCCGCAAGGCGGCGATCAAGTACAAGATCCCCTACATCACCACCATGCCGGCGGCCCTGGCCGCGGCCAAGGGTATCGCCGACCGCAGGCACGAGCGCACGCAGGTGCACTCGCTGCAGGACTATCACCAGGAGATTGAGTAGCACGCAGCACAGCTTTCGACCAGTACAACGGGGGCAGAGGATCTCTGCCCCCGCAAGTTTTTCT
>CAZWPV010000210.1:0-5390 GCA_964635485.1 uncultured Anaerolineales bacterium | reverse complement strand
CCTTGGGGGAATCCGTATCGCGGGAGGTGCTGAATGTCTAGGCGTTTGATTTTCTTGCGCCGGTTGTATATCTGGTGTAAAATGATTTTGCCTCGTTGGACACGCTGATGTACTGAATGGCGGGCTGGACGTTGACTATTCAGTGGTGGAATGCTGTCCGTCCCCTACACTACTCTCAGTGGCTGTCGCGGCTTTTTTGCTATGAACGCCGACGCGGATGAGGAAGCCGAGTTTCACTGTCTGCGTGGCGTGATCGACGGATGAAAAGAGAAGTAGGTCGCGCGGTAAACGAATATCTGGCTTTTTTGGAAGAGGACCGGGCAACTCTGAATGATTTCCTGGTCCGCTATCCTGAGTTGACCCTCGAGGTGCGTGCTCTCCTGGATCTCGCTGAGCAGGTGCGCCGCGTGCCTCAGCCCGTTTCTAGCCCGGAGGCCTTTGCCGCCGGGGAACGTCGGATGCTGCAGGCTCTGGCTGAGAAGCAACGTCGCCAGACAACGCCCTCTCCTCTGCTCGAGCGCTGTAAAACGCGGCTCACTCCTTTTGTCGAGTGGTGGGAGCAGCCTGTTGTGCGGAGGCGCAGGCTCATCTGGGGGATGGGCCTGGTGGCTCTGTCGGCGCTGTTGTTGCTCGGCACTGTCGGCATACTTCTCCAGCCCTGGACTGGCGTTAGCGTGGCGCAGACGGCTACCCTGGAAGGCGTGAGCGGTGCGGTGGAGGTTTTCCCGGCCGGAGGCAAAGGATGGCAACAGGCCGCGGCCGGCGCGCGTGTGGGGGAAGGAGATCGGATCCGCACCGGCTCGCGCTCCGCTGTACGACTGATTTTCTTCGATGGGAGCGTCACCGATCTGGAGGCTGAGACAGAGGTCACCATCGTTCAGGCGAGCTCGCGACGAGGTGGTGGCAAGGTCATCGTCTTGTATCAATGGCTGGGGCAGACCTATAATCGTGTGCAGCCATTGCTCGACTCGGATTCCCGCTTCGAGATAGAGACGCCTGCGGCGGTCACCGCGGTGCGTGGAACAGAGTTCGCTTTGGGAGTGGAGGTGGACGGCACCACGCAGGTGGTAGTCGTCGAGGGACAGGTGGATGTGAAGGCTCAGGAGATCACCGTTGCGGTTCAGGCCGGGTATGGGACGGTGGCCCAGCCGGAACGACCGCCTGGGCCTACGAAGCCCGCCATCGCCGTCCCTTTGGAGTTACCCGAAATACCCGTCGAGACTGAGGAACCCGAGCTGCCCACCGATGCGCCTGAGTCGCCGGCGGAACCGGAGGTGCCGGAGAAGCCCGAACCGTCTGAGTCGAAGCCGACCAGGACGCCACAGCCGACTTGGACGCCCGCGCCAATCGAGAGGCCCGAACCGGTGGAGACCCCAGAGCCAACGGAGACACCGGAGCCGACTGAGGAGCCTAAACCAACCAAGGAACCGAAACCCACCAAGGAACCGAAGCCGACCAAAGAGCCGAAGCCAACCAAGGAACCGAAATCAACCAAAGAACCGAAGCCGATCGAGGAACCGAAGTCGACCAAGGAGCCGAAGCTGAATTGCGCCAATTTCGGTGTTTGGACAGTCGGTGTTTGTCTGTTAGCTCCTCCCCATTATTAGCACGCCAGTGTATCCTGCCAGTGCGACTGTCAGCCACAAGTCGCCCCAGCGCAGTGGCAGCGGTAGGGTCGGGCCTTTGTTCGGATCGAAGGCGCGCGCTGATGCCGCACTGACGATCTCGTCCCTGTAGCGCAGCGTGTTGGCCACGGTCGTGATTAGGAACAGCCGCAGCGCCATCCAGGGGCGCCGCAGCCCCCCTCGCAGCCGGATTGTCTGCAGTGTCACCGTCGCCATCTCCTGCAGCGTTCCCAGCAGGTTCATCGCCAGCCCGGTGGCGAACCCCAGCCCGCGCAGTCCCAGCCGGTCGAACACCGCTACGATCTCGGAGAGGGAGAGCGCGCCCACGCCGAGGTTGAACGCCAGCGCCAGCGTGAAGGCCCGCCCGGCCATTTCCAGGCCGGCGGTGAATCCTTCCCGTGAAAGGCGCAGTGGCCCCAGCGTTACGTCGGTCTCGCCGATCAGGAACGGCCCCAACGCCACCGCGGTCAGGATGAGTGCCCAGAATCGGGGATGGCCGAGTAATCGCAACCCCCTCCGGTTCCAAACGAGGCCGAAGGCTGCCTCTACCAGCGCCAGGCTCGCCAGCCACTGACCTTTGCACAAGATGGTCATCGGCGCGGCCCAGGCGGTGAACAACAGGTATCCCCACGGGCTCAACGGTCGCCCTCGCGTGGCCCCAACCGTCGTGCTACCGCGTCACCCAATTGCCAGGCGCCCCATCCGCTGATCGCTCCCACGACTAACCTTACCAACAACAAGATGGCGAGGATCAGCAGGGCCAGCGATGCATTCAGGCCTAATGCTTGGCTGCCGTCTTGCACCATCTTGTTGTAGATTGTGAGGAAGTCCTTTCCGTATATCAATCGCATCATAATAAACTTGTGGGGCAGATTCCAGCCCTCCGCCAGTGCCCCACCCAAGGCGAAAGCAGGCCAGCGCGGCACGTGTGCGATCCACAGGACACTCTCCATCAGCACGCTCTCCATCAGGATGGCCGCCACTGGCCCAACCACGACTCCGCTGACGCTGAGCAGCCTTAGGGTTGCCGTCACGACGCCGATCAATATCAATGATCCCCGCTTTGGCACAAAGCGGCGTCCCATCAGTGCTACCGCCACCCCGATTCCCCCCATCACCACGCCGGTAAGGAATGTGTCCGCCAGGGGCGGGTAGATGGCGTGGAGCAGGCTGCCCAGCGTCAGTTCAACCGCGCCCCACAGCGCGCCGAACAATCCGATGGTGACCCAGTCGCGCACGGTGTAAGATGACATGGTTTACTCCTTTTTAAGACAGGATGCAAGATGCAGGAACTGGTTAGGTCTTCATCTTGCTTCTTGTATCTTGCCCTCTTTCATCTCCCAAACTCTGTTGGCGTACCGTTCTACCAACTCCCGGTCATGTGTGATGAGCAGCACAGTCTGCCCCTTTCGATTCAATCCGCTCACAAAATCCATCATCTCTATGAGGTGTTGCCGATCTTGGCCAATTGTCGGTTCGTCCAAGATCAGAAGCGTCGGTTGGAGCGCCAGCGTGGCGGCCAGCGCGGTGCGCTGCTGTTGCCCCACACTGAGCGCCCGCGTCGGCCGGGAGCGCAGCCGTCGCAGGTCACCCTGGATCAGCACAGTCTCTATGTCTTCGTCTCGCTCCGTCCCCAGGTTACGCGGGCCAAAGCGAACTTCCTCTTCGACCGTGTCGCATACCAGTTGGTGAAGTGGGTTTTGCTGTAGGAACCCTACGCGTGGGCGTTTCCCGTTGGCGTGCCAGATGATCCTGCCGCGGTGCGGGCGCAGGAGACCGGCCAGCACGCGGGCCAGAGTGGTCTTGCCCGATCCGTTCGGGCCGACCAGCGCTGCCAAGCTGCCTCGCCGGAGCGTGAGCGAGCAGCCTCGGAGAACGGGGCGTCCGTCGTAGCCGGCGGTGATCCCCTGGAGCGCGACGAGGGGTTCGCCGGTTGGGGGCGGCGGAGGAGGGGTGGGGTGTGGGGAAGGTTGCATCTTTGCCAACGTCTCGCCGGGGGGGCCGTCGGCGGCGACGCGACCGTCTGCCAGCCATATCAGGCGATCGGCGTGGGGCAGAAAGGGAACCGGCCGATGCTCGATGACGACGAGGGTGACTTGGCACTGGCGATGCAGTCGAACCAGAGTACGCAGCAGCAGTTGCTCTCCCTCGGCGTCGAGGTTGGCCGTGGGTTCGTCGAGGATCATGACTGAGGGCTGCATAGATAGCGTGGCTGCGATGGCTACCCGCTGTTGCTCACCGTTCGAAAGGTGACGTACTGTGCGATGTCGCAGATGGGTGCATCCGGTCGCTGTCAGCGCGTACGCCACTCGATCGGCGACCTCCTTCGGTGGGAGCCCCAGGTTGCGCGGGCCGAAAGCGGTCTCTTCCTCCACCGTCCCGTTGAACAGCTGCGTGGTTGGGTTTTGAAACACCAGCCCCACCCGGGTGGCGATCTGTGCTACGCTGTGCCGCCGCGGGTCTAACCCCGCGATCGAGATGCTTCCCTCTATCTCGGCGGGCGCAGTCTGAGGGATCAATCCCGTCAGTGCGTGGGCCAGCGTGCTCTTGCCGCCCCCGGAGGGCCCGCTGATCAGCACGAAGGAGCCCGGCGCGA
The DNA here is from genome assembly GCA_964635485.1 of uncultured Anaerolineales bacterium. Taxonomy (GTDB): domain Bacteria; phylum Chloroflexota; class Anaerolineae; order B4-G1; family B4-G1; genus JAFGED01. The sequence continues at coordinate 1,169 of CAZWPV010000210.1, read as the reverse complement.
TGGAGAGGTCGATGCCTCTCAGGGCGTGGGCTTCTGGGTAGCGGACGTGCAACCCGCGTATCTCGATCAAGCGTGACCTCCGATCATGCGTGATCAAAGATCACGGCGCGGCGTTTGCGAGTTCTTTGCGACACGCTTCGAGCCAGCCCAGTATCGCTTTGATTTGACGGCAGCGGAAGTCAAAAACGAGCCGGTCAAAGTCCCTAGGGCCGCACTCGGCTGCGCTGCGTTCGAACCGCGCGATTCGCTCTTGGCAGATCGCCCCCTGGGCTGCAATCAACTCCTCTGCTCCATTCAGGTCGAGCGAGTGGAGGAAATAGAGCTTGGCGAGGAACTCGACCCGCAAGCGCCGCGTATTGGGCACAGGTTGCTGCACCCAGTCTCGGAAGCTCTTGCGCCCGGCGCGGGTGATGCGGTAGACTTTGCGGGGTGGGCGGTTATCCTGGGGGCTGAGGGTGTGCTCGACGTGATGGGCCTCCTCCAGCCGCTTCAGCGCGCCGTAGATGTTGCTGATGCCCATGTGCCAGATGCGCCCCAGTTCTTCCTTGGCGTGCCGGTGTAGGTCGTAGCCGTGCATCGGCCCTTGCGACAGGAACCCCAAGAGTGCTTGTTCTAGCGGCAGCCGCTGTTGACTGCTCATTGCGTTTCTCTCCTTGTGATTTGCACAATGAATATTCACACGATGAGTATTATAGGCGTGCTGGTTAAGAAGTCAAAGTGGCAGCCTCGGTGATTTGCCGGTTTGCGCTCTCTGTGGTATACTGCCGCCCTGTTGCTGGATGGTGCTCCTGTACCCCTTTTTCGTCCGAGGTTCGCTTGACAAGGCTGAAAAAGTCTGTTATAATCAGCGCCAGATAGGGGGTTCTTACAACTGGATTGCGGGAGGCAAGACTCCTGGGAGGTTTCGCAGGAAGTTGCCTGGCCGATGCTGAAGTTACGGGCATCGGTCTTTGTTGTCTTAAAAATGCATAACTCTTGACAACGCGCAGCGGGCATGTTATAGTGAGACTGCGCTGGGAACCTTAACAACTGAAGAGTGACAGAAAAGTGAGCGGAATTTCGGGCTTGTCGATTCAAAACTATCCGTGGTGAGAATCACGGGAAATATCTATGGAGAGTTTGATCGTGGCTCAGGATGAACGCTGGCGGCGTGCTTCATACATGCAAGT
>CAZWPV010000209.1:0-5397 GCA_964635485.1 uncultured Anaerolineales bacterium | reverse complement strand
TGACATGACGCAGAATGTCTCGATGGTAGGCCAGGCTATCCTCGGCCGCGCTGGGAGCCTGATAAGCCAACAACGCCGCCTCTGACCAAAAACTGCTGATGGCGTTCAACAACACGCTGAAAAGATCGTTGTGCGTTGCGGCAGCCAGGGCCGAGCGAAAAGCCAGGTCATGGGTGATAAATTCCTCCGGCTCGTCGATGTGAGTAGCCATCTCTTCGATGGCAGCCTCCATCAACTCGTGATCCTCGGTCGTCGCCCGTTCGGCCGCCAAACCGGCGACTTCGATCTCGATCATATCGCGGACCTCGTAGACGTTATCCAAAAGGTCTGGATATTGGCGGAGCTTGAGGAGCAATGCGAGGGGAGCGGCGGCATCCCGGGGACTGAGCGCGCGAACATAGGTGCCGCAACCGGGTTTGACCTCGACGAGTCCTCGCACGCTGAGCAAGCGGATGGCCTCGCGCACCACCGTACGGCTGATGCCCAGTTGCTCTGCCAGCTTCCGCTCACTGGGAAGCCTATCGCCGGGGCAGAGCGCCTCACCGACGATCAACTCCTCAATCTGATCGGCGACCTGTTTGTAGAGCTTGTCGTGACAGAGGCAAAGATCGAGCTTGTTACCCACAATGACAACCCCCGTCTGTGTGATATGTGGTCAGACCACCTGTCCACACAACCATTATAGCACAGCCGGGGAAATGGGTCAACATAAACCCAAGTCTCTTGCGTGAAAACGCGCTTATTCCGCAGTTCCGCAAAACCCCGCTGGCAATCGTCATTCTGAGCGTAGCGAAGAATCTCGCCACCATCTTGCCGAGTCTCCTTCAAACATGCGCGGCCTTGACAGACGAGACCCTTCGCTTCGCTCAGGGTGACGGGGCGAGTTTTGCGCTATTGCCTTATTCCGCTTCCGGCACGCCGGGCAGGGCGAAGCTAAAAACACTTCCCTGCCCCACCTCGCTCGCTACTCCCACCTCGCCGCCCAGCTTTTCCACGATGCGCCGCACGATCGAAAGCCCCAGCCCTTGCCCCTTGGCGCGAACCTGGTCGAGCCGGGTGAACGGTCTGAACAGCCGCTCTTTCTCCTCCGACGTGAGGCCTTGACCGTTATCCTGCACCCAGAAGCGCACCATCCCTCCTTTTCCTTCTCCCCCAGCGGGGGGGATTGAGGGGGGGAGTACCTCCGCCCCCAACTCCACGCGCGGAGGTCTGCCGCCATACTTGATGGCATTGTCCAAATAGTTGGCCCACACCTCCTCGATCCACGGACCATAGCCCAACGCCGTCGACCAGGTCTCAGGCAAGACGATTTCGGCTTGATGCTTCTCGATCATATCAACCAATCGCCGCTGAGCATCACCCACGATGCCAGCCATATCCAAAGGCTCGACCTCCACCTCCGCCTGGCGCACGCTGGACAACAATAATAGTTCGTCGATGATCCTGCCCATCCTGCGTCCGTTCTGCGCGATCGCCTGCACGTACCCTTCCACGTCCTCAGGCGGCAAGCGGAGATAGTCCATCGCCAGCACGTCGGCGTAGCCGATGACGAGACCCAACGGGTTCTTTAAATCGTGGGCCGCGGTGTGAGCAAAGGCATCCAATTCCTCGTTGCGGGTTTCGAGCTCGGCAGCGTACTGCCTCAGCGCTTCCTCTGCCTGCTTACGTTCGGTGACATTCCTTATCACCGCCACCGAACCCGCAAATTCATCATCCAAGAACATGGGAGAGAGCTTTGCAGAGTACCACCTAACCTCGCCATCAACCTCAAGCTGATATTCATACTCAGCCGTTTCCCCTTCCTTGTTCTTGTTGAAGGCTTCAGTAAATAGCCTGTCGATGGAGGGAGACATTACTTCTGAGTGTTTCTTTCCCACAAACTCCTCTGGGGGCATGTGCAGTTCCGCGAGGGGGGCATACCAGAGAGTGAACCTACCCTGCCTGTCGAACACAAAGACCAAGTCATCCATTGACACTAGCGTGCTGCGGAGCCTGCTTTCAGATTCCGCAAGTGCCTCCTCCGCCCGCTTGCGCTCGGTGATGTCAAGTCCATACACATTGGCATGGTCAGCGCTTGACACAGGCGCGAACGTCAGGGAAAGCACACGATCCTCGACTTCGACCTCGATCTCTTTCCCTGTCCCAGAGTCGAAAACGCCCTCGACGTATTCTCGCCAATTCTTGGGCAAAGACTGACCAACCTGGCATCCCCAGATGTCCATCAAGGGCGAGCTAGCCTCGTTGGCATACAGGATCGTGCCGTCCTTTGTGATTCGCAGCACAGGATAGGGATCCTCGCCTGGGAATCTGGCTAGGCTCTCTATCTCCTCCTCTGCCCGCTTGCGCTCGGTGATGTCGAGAATCTGCCCTATTGTCTGCACATTGCCCACCGAGTCTCTGATCAGGGCAACGTGAAGCTCTACTCCTCTCTTCTCACCATCCTTGCGGACGATGGTGGATTCGTAGCGGGGAGGAACATCCTCCCCTCGTTGCCTGCGAACATAACGATCTGCGACGAGCTGCTTTGCCTCCTCGTCAAAAAACTCGCGAAAGTCGCGCCCGACGATTTCCTCGTGCTCGTACCCCAGGATCCGACGAAACTCGTCATTCGCATAGATGAGCCGATAATCGCCACCCACGATCAGAATACCTGCGTGAGAATTCTCCACCACGGAGCGATAGCGCTCCTCGCTCTCCCGTAGGGATTCTTCCGCCCGCTTGCGCTCGGTGATATCCTCGATGGACACAAGTACCAACTGGCTTTTCGAGATAGTAACGGGCGTCGTCGTCACGAGAAAGCGCTTCTCCTCCTGCCCATCTTCACGGGCGAGCGGGAGCTCGACTTCAACCCGGTGGTGACCGCGTCCTGTCTCAAATGTATCCAACACGGTGTTGCGCAAGACACACTCGGTGCAGGAGGGAGCATATCCACATCCCTTGGGATTGTCCAGAGAGTAAACGCAGCGAAGCGCCTCTCCGTCGCGAAGCCCGGTCATCTCCTCGGCAGGACGATTGCCGAACCCGATTGCGGCGCGATTGGCTTTCCGTACCCGTCTCTCCTGATCCACGAGGATCATCGCAATGGGCGCGTTGTCGAATACGGTAGCCAGTTCCCCTTGGCTGTCCTGTAGCGCCTCATCTGCCAGCCTGCCCTCAGTCCCCGCCGCCTCCAACTCCGCAATGCGACGGTTTGCCTCTGCGAGCCGCCGGCGCATCTCGGCCAACTCATCTAGGATTCGGCCTTCTGGCACACCTTCTCCACCCATCTTGCATCTCCCATCAGCACGCTACACAGGTCCGTCGACCCGGTCCAATCGCACCACTACCCTCATTTTGAATTATAGCCCAACGACGGCCCGCGCACAAGCACCCGCCGGAAAACGCTTTGTCCCTATCACTATCCGATGGTATAATCCCACTATCAAGAACGTAAAGAGGTGTTCGCATGAGATGCCCTAACTGTGGCGGTCACAATCCCGATTACAAGCGCCAATGCGAGTATTGTAGCGCGATTCTGGATCGTCCTTCCATGGACCCCGATCAAGAAAGCCTGCGCGATCAGCTTCTTTCGATGAGCCTGAGCACGGACGATCTGTTCACCCTGGCCTTTGGCCTGGGCATCGACTGGCACGAGATGGAACAGGAACAGGGCGAGGGAGAAAAGACCGAGATGCTGGCGCGCATGCTGGCACACGAGGGCCGCGTGAAGGAGGTAGCGCGCGCCCTGGGGGATTTCAAGTTTCCCCAGAGCTATCCCCCACTGCCCGGCCTCTATCCCGACAACGTGTACCTGACCTACGTCTTTGCCGTGCAGAACATCACCACCCTGGCCCAGCTCCAGGAACTGTGCGACCAAGCCATTCTGGGAGATGCCGAGACGCTGCCGGGGACGGCCCTGCCTCACAAGATTCGCGAGGCGCTGCGGCTGGCCAAGCAGTATAACAGGCTAACCCAGGTCCACGAGTGGCTGCAGACGCTCAAACCCAAGGAGGGGTTGAAACGGCCCGACCGGCGTCGCCGCCGGCGATAGGCTCGAAACCCGCAACCAGGAGATCGCTATGAAAACAGGACGCCGCCGCGAAAAGCAAGCTCCAGAAGATCAGCAACCCACCCTAACGCCAGAACCCTCAACTCCGAGCACACCTGCGCGCCCAACTTCGCGCTCTCCCTTGCCCCGGTGGCTTATCCCGATACTGGCCGTAGCCGCTGTTCTCTGCGTGCTCGTCATCGGCATACTCATATGCGGCCGCTCCTGCTTCGCGCCAAAGGTCGAGTCCTACCTCCCGGCTACTGCCGAAGGCTCTTGGCAGACGACCGTCAACGTGCTGGTGCCGCAGATGGTGCGCGAAGAAGGTTGGCGCTCCGATTGCGAGTCCGACCCCGACTGCACGGTGCTCCCCGACACGTGCCAGATGCGCCTGAGAGAGGACAAGTTCACCGAGAACAAGGTCGATGAGTACGACGACTACGCCTACAACATCTACTACGAAGAGGAAGAAGGCAAGATCTATGAGGCGTCCGGCACCGATTTTGCGGTCACAGAGCTGAACCCACCCAAGGACTGGGGGGAGGATGACCGCCACTACACCGCCGAGGAGTGGCTGGACAAGGAGACGTGCCAGTACACGAACTATACCGTGTGGATCACCGATCCCGACGACGCGACGGAGGAGATCGAGGTGGTGCTCTCAGAGTGCGAGGTGTGGGAGCACGTCGTGGTGAAGGAACGCATCTATGAGAATGAAGAATACTGCCAGACAGAGATCGTGGGTACGTTGGCGGTCAAAGACGCGCTCACAGAGAACGGCACCGGCGCAAACGTATCCTGGTCCAGCGCGCAGACTCCCGCCGATGGCAGGCTGGAGCGTGAGTTCAAGGGCACCGTCGTCTTCCGCGCCGACGGCGTGGAGCACACGGTACGCACGGATGATGAGAAAGCTTACGTCCACTACCTGACCGTCCCCCACTACCTGGGGTTGGACAAAGACGGCAAGGTGGTGAGCGTCACCGATAGCGCGCCCTAAAAAGAACCTCCCGGAGGTTTCGAACCTCCGGGAGGTTGATTCTACTCCTCGATCACGAACAACCGCCCATCCGCCCGCCCGAACACCTCCGGGAAGTAGAACTCGTAGGCGACGGTGGGGATGACGTGGTACTCGCCCGGCAGCGTGGCGCGGAAGGTGTAGACGAACTCGTAGGTGCCCGCCGGCAGATAGTCGGCGAAGAGCACCACCTTCTCGTCCCGCATCTCGCTGTGGCTGTACCAGCGCCACCACCAGTGGTAAAAGTCGTACATCCTCTCGTCATCCGTCTCACGGTATAGTCCCGGTCCCTCCGCCGCCAGGCTCGTCGTCGCCAGGCTGGGATCGATGGCTTCGGCCCCGGCGGGTAGCGGAT
>CAZWPV010000208.1:0-5436 GCA_964635485.1 uncultured Anaerolineales bacterium | reverse complement strand
GATGGCGGCAGCGTCGTTGCTCTCTACACAGACCGCGCCCCGGATACCTCGACAGGTCATAGTACCTCCTCCTGAATACAAAAAAAAACGTGGAGCGGTTGCTCCACGTCCTTGCCTCTTTCGGGTTTGCCTATCTCTACTTGGGCCCCCACCTAGCGCAAAGCAACCGTCCCAGTCGGGCTGCTAAAATAGAAATAGGCAAACTCGTCAGCTTTGTGTTGTGAGTATCTCATCAATGTGCTCTCGTTTTCAAACTGGGCGTAATGATACCCGGTTCGGCAGATTTGTCAAGTCGGATCGCCGAAGCGTTATCCCCCAACCATCGGGAAATACTCCATCACCGCCAGCGCCAGGTACAGCAGGATCACCGCGACGCTGTTGGTGAGCGCGTGCATGGCGATGGGAACCCAGATCGACTTGCTTCGCTCGTACAGCAGCGCGTTGGCCACGCCCAGCACGAAGCTGGAGGCGACGACGGCCAGGGAGTCAAAGTGCGCCAGCCCAAAGAGCGTCGAGCTGAGCAAAACCCGCACCCAGAACCCAAAGCGAGATCTGAACCAGCCGTGGAGCAGCCCACGGAAGTAGAGTTCTTCGGAGATCGGGGCCAGCAACCCCGCGCCCAGAAAGGTCAGGGCAAAGTTGGCCCACGAGAAGCTCATTCCTACCGAGATGAGGTCCGCGCGAGCCTGTACGCTCTCGATCCCGCCTTCGGCCAGGAGCAGCACCACGTATCCCACAAAGATGCGCAGGGGAATGAGTGCAGCGGAGACGGCGAGCGCCGCTAGGAGCCACCGCCACTGCACCTTTGGGGGCAGGAAGCCCATCTCCCCCCACGTGAGCTTGCCCCGCCGCACGCCCAGCGCGTAGACCGCGCCACACAGGATGAAAAAGTTCAGCAGGTAGAGCGTAAACGAGGTCAGGATGGATATCTCTGTGAAGAGGTAACCCGCGCCGATACTGGCTGCGAGCAACAGGCCAAAGCCACCCAAGAGGTACAGGACAAGGTCCAACCACGTGGCTGGCTTGGTCTGGGGAACAGATTGCACGTCGGGAGGCTCTCCGCTCATGACTTTTTCGAGCGGCGGCGCGGAGATGGCGCAGGTGGCAGCAATGCCGTCGTCAGCACGTCCGTCATCTGCTCGACCATGATGATGTCCAGATGCCGCTTGACGCGCCTGGGAATCTCGACCAAGTCTTTTTTGTTGCGCTTGGGGATGACGATCGTCTTGAGGCCGGCGCGGTGGGCGGCCAGCATCTTTTCCTTGAGCCCACCGACGGGCAGCACGCGCCCGCGCAGCGTGATCTCCCCCGTCATCCCGACGTCGTGGCGCACGGCCCGGCCGGTGAAGGCGGAGATCAGCGCCGTGGCGATGGTGATGCCTGCCGACGGGCCGTCCTTGGGGATCGCTCCCTCCGGCAGATGGACGTGGACGTCCGTCTTGTCGAAAACGTCGGGCTTGATATCCAGATCGTCACTGCGAGAGCGGGTATAGCTCAGAGCCGCCTGCGCCGACTCCTGCATGATCTCGCCCAACTGGCCGGTCAGCGTCAAGTTGCCCTTGCCGGGCATGAGCACCACCTCGACCGGGGTCAAATCGCCTCCACCCTCGGTCCACGCCACGCCCATCGCGATACCAACTCCATCCTGCTCCTCCGCCAGACTGCGGATAAAGTCAGGCGGCCCCAGGTAGCGATTGAGCATCGCAGCCGTGATACGGCGGGGTGGCTTTCCCCCCTCGGCCACGGTGCGGGCGATCTTGCGGCAGATGCTGGCAATCTTACGCTCCAGGTTGCGCACACCCGCCTCGTAGGTGTACTCACGGATCAGGCCCCGCAGCGAGCCTTCGGAGAAGGCGATGGGCGTTTCTTGCAGTCCATTCTCCTCCAACTGGCGCGGGATCAGGAAACGATTGGCGATCTCCAGCTTTTCCTCGTCCACGTAGCCGGGGAACTCGATCACCTCCATCCGGTCGCGCAGGGCCGGTGGGACGGGGTCGAGGATGTTGGCCGTGGTGATGAAGAGCACCTTCGAAAGATCGTAGGGCACTTCGAGATAGTGATCGGAGAAGGCGTAATTCTGCTCCGGGTCGAGGATTTCGAGCAAGGCCGCCGCCGGATCGCCGCGAAAATCCATCCCCAACTTATCCACCTCGTCGAGCATGAACAGAGGGTTGATCGTCCCGGCCCGCCGCATCGTCTGAATGATGCGGCCCGGCAGAGAGCCGATGTAGGTACGGCGATGGCCGCGAATCTCCGCCTCGTCCCGCACACCGCCCAGGCTCACGCGGACGAACTTGCGCCCTAGCGCCTCGGCGATGGACTGCCCCAAGCTCGTCTTGCCGGTGCCGGGCGGCCCGACGAAGCACAGGATCGGGCTGCGCATCTTTTCGGCAGCCAGGCGCCGCACGGCGATGTATTCCAGGATGCGCTCCTTGGCCTTGGGCAGCCCGTAGTGACGCGACTCCAGCACCTCCTCCACGTGCTTGATGTCCAGGTTATCCTCCGTCTCCTCCGACCACGGAAGATCGACCAGCCAATCGAGGTAGGTACGGATGATGCCGGTCTCGGGCGACATGGGCGGCATAGAGGCCAGGCGGCCGAGCTCCTTTTCGGCGCAGGCGCGGGCCTCCTCGGGCATGTCCGATTGGAGGACCTTTTCGCGCAGTTCGTTGACCTCCTGCGTGTAGATATCGCCCTCGCCCAACTCGGTCTGGATGACCTTCATCTGCTCGCGCAAAAAGTATTCGCGCTGGGTCTTGTCCACTTCCTGCTGCACCTTTGAGTGGATGTGGTCCTCCAGCTCGAGCACGTCCAGTTCCTTGGCCAGCAGGACGCTGACGCGCTGCAGTCGCGCCGCGACGTCGAGCGTCTCCAGCACCTCCTGCCGCTCGGCCACCTCCAGGTTCAGCGCCTGGGCCATCAAGTCGGCCAGCCAGCCCGGCTGATCGATGTTCATCGCAAAGACGTAGGCATCCTCAGGCAGGGTGCGGCTCAATTGTACGACCTTTTCGAAAAGCGCCAGCACCGCCCGCATCAACGCCTCGGTGAGCGGCGTCTTTTCCGCCGTCTCGTAAACGGGCAGTGCGCGCACGCGGATGTAGGGCTCCAGGTGGACATACTCGACGACTTGCACCCGCCGGATTCCCTGGCCCACCACGCTGATGGTGCCATCGGGGATGCGCAACAGGCGGCCGATGAGCGTCTCGCAGCCAAACGCGAACAAATCCTCAGCCCCCGGTTCCAAAACGTCTGCATCCCGCTGGGCGGCGGTGATGATCGGCTCGCCTCGCTCGTTGGCCACCTCGATCGCCTCGATCGACCGGTCGCGCCCGATGAAGAGCGGCGCGACCATGCGCGGGAACATGACCACATCGCGCAGCGGCAGGAGCGGCGCCTCGATGATCTCCCCAGAAGACCTGTGCAGATCCTCCAACCCATCCAAGTCCATATCATCCAGGGAAAAAGTTAATCCCTGAGGCCATCCCACCTGCGACCACCAATCTTGAAACTCTCTATCCCACATCACTTTCTTCTCGTAAATCAACCTTCCGTCTCATCCATATCTGGAAGCGGTATACCCACGTGACGCGCCCACTCCTCACGGGCATCGGCGACCAGGAAGATAGAGCCGGTCACAAGCAACCCGGCATCTGGCTCCATCACCGCCGACTTGCGCTGAAGCGCAAGCGCGCGCTGGAGCGCCTTTGCCGGGTTTACACTGATTTCCGCTCCCCCACCCACCGAGGCGGCGATATCGGCCAACCTGGCCGGCGCCGCCGCCCGGGGATGATCGGAGCGAGTGACGATCACATAATCGCTAATCGGCAGCAGGGTGGTCAGCACGCCGGCGATGTCCTTGTCGACCGAAGCACCATAGACCAGCACCCACCGCTGACCGGGAAACCACTCCTCCAACGCCTTGCGCAACACCCGCGCCGCGTAAGGGTTGTGTGCGCAGTCGACGACGACCAAAGGCTCGCGGCTGAGAATCTCCATCCGCCCCGGCCAGTTGACGGTGCGCAGCCCCTCGCGCACGGCCCCGGCGGAGATGTTGAAACCCCGCTGTTTCATGATATCCATCGTCGCGATCGTACAGGCGGCGTTCTCCAATTGATGGCGCCCTAAAAGGGGGGTCCAGTACTCGCCATCCAGTTCCGATCCGTCGCCGGCCAGGCGTCGAATGGAAAAGTTCTGCCCATCCAGATCAGCAAGCCCGGCCTCGTACTTCCAATCGCGGCCAACCCTGGTCAGCGGCACGCCCCGCTCCCGGCAGACCGTCTCCAGCACAATGCGCGCCTCATCCCGCTGCGGCGCAATCACGGCCGGCACGCCCGGCTTGACGATGCCCGCCTTCTCGTAGGCGATCTTGTCCAGCGTGTCGCCCAGCAGGTACGTGTGCTCCAGGCTGAGCGAGGTGATGATGGATACCTCAGGTGTCAGGACGTTGGTGGCATCGAGCCGTCCGCCCAATCCCACCTCGACGACGGCCACGTCCACCTCCGCGCGGGCCAGGTAGAGAAACCCCATCGCGGTGATGGCCTCGAAGGTAGTCACATCGGGCACGCGCTCGATAAACGGGCGCGCTTCCTCCACCAGCGCGATGGTGTCCTCCCGCGAGATTGTCTGCCGATTCACCTGGATGCGCTCGCGAAAGGTGTGGAGATGAGGCGAGATATAGAAACCGGTGTGATAGCCAGCGGCCCGCAGGCAAGACTCGCACATCGCCGCCGTCGATCCCTTGCCCCTGGTACCCGCAATGTGCACCGACGGGAAGCGAGTATGCGGATTGCCGAGATCCGCCACCAGCTTCTTGACCCGCGAGAGACCGAATGTCTCGGGTGTATAGCGCTCGATGCGCGTCTTTTCGTAATCCGTGAGGCTGTGAAGATAGGCAATAGCCTCTGAATAATCCATCTCGCTCAACCTCCGCCAGTCGGCGCGGATTGTACTCTTTTTCCCCGGAAATGCAAGTTGGCAGACTGGTACGCTGGCAAACGGTGCTTGGGTTGCCTGCCAGCCTACCAATATACCGGTTTACCAATTCACCAGTTTGTGGTACACTTCCGCCCGAATCTTGATCGAGGGAGGAACGCTGTGCGAACAAGATACATGCTGGTGACAGTCTTGCTGGTGGGCGTCGCGCTGGCGCTGACCGCGTGCTGCGAAAGGCCGCTGCTGAGCCAGGTTTCCTTCAACAAGGACGCGATTACACCCAATGCCGACGGCGACGAGGACGTGGTATTGATCACGTTCGACCTTTCCCGCAGTGCGAACATCTCGATTTACTTTGAGAATGAGGAAGGGGAGCGCTTCTACTTTCGTAGAGAAATCTACCACGGCCCCTCTGTGGAAAAGCCCTACACTGTCTACTTTGCCGGCGTGGTGGATGGTTACACACTGCCCGGCGAGGATTTCGAGGGGTTCACGGTGGAAAAG
>CAZWPV010000207.1:0-5439 GCA_964635485.1 uncultured Anaerolineales bacterium | reverse complement strand
AGGGCGGCTGCGCCGCCCTCACACCCCCATCTTCCCCTACTTGTTGAGAAGATACGGAGGGAGGCCAAGATGATTGAGTGGTTTCAGGGATTGAATCCCATTGTGCAGGCCCTGGTGGGTACGGGCTTCACCTGGTTTGTGACCGCCCTGGGAGCGGGCTTGGTCTTCTTTTTCAAGAGCATCAATCGCAAGGTCCTGGACGGCATGCTGGGCTTTGCCGCCGGCGTCATGATCGCCGCGAGCTACTGGTCGCTTTTGGCCCCGGCCATCGAGATGGCTGAGGAATCAGGCGAATTGCCAGCCTGGGTTCCGGCCGCCGGAGGGTTTCTGTTAGGCGGCGCGTTTCTCTGGCTGGTAGATAAGCTGCTGCCCCACTTGCACCTGGGACTTCCCATCGAGGAGGCCGAGGGCATCAAGACGAGTTGGCAGCGGAGTATCCTGCTGGTGTTGGCGATCACGCTGCACAATATCCCGGAGGGACTGGCCGTGGGTGTGGCCTTTGGCGCGGTGGCGGCCAATCTGCCTGCGGCGACGCTGGCGGGCGCGGTCGCTCTGGCATTGGGTATCGGCATCCAGAACTTTCCCGAGGGAGCCGCCGTCTCCGTGCCCTTGCGCAGGGAGAATCTCTCCCGTCTCAAGAGCTTTTGGTATGGGCAGCTCTCGGGGATGGTCGAGCCTGTCGCGGGCGTGCTCGGCGCGGCGGCGGTTCTGTTGATGCGGCCCATCCTGCCCTACGCCCTGGCTTTCGCCGCCGGAGCGATGATCTATGTGGTCGTCGAGGAGCTCATCCCCGAATCGCAGTTGGAGACGAGCACAGACGTCGCCACCGTCGGCGCGATGCTGGGTTTTGCGGTGATGATGACCTTGGACGTGGCTCTGGGCTAGGCTCAGTAGATCCGGATTCCCAGGCGAAAGGACGAACAGCTTAACCAAAACGCGCCGCAAAGCGTCATTCTGAGGCGCGAAGCGCCGAAGAATCTCGTTGCTGAAAGCCAGGAACGAGACCCTTCGCTCCGCTCAGGGTGACAAATCGGATCTACTGAGACTCTGTCACTCACCATCCCCGCTCATCATCGGAGTATCCTGTCGGTGGCGGGGATGTATGTTTGTCGCGGGGTGTGTTTGTAGTTGGGGGTAGCACTGACTTGGACATAGCTCCAGACAGACGTTTTCTCCCCCCTCCAACTCCCCCCGCTGGGGGGAGAGTTCGGCTTCCCCCCCAGCGGGGGAGCCTGCCCTGAGCTTGTCGAAGGGGATTGAGGGGGGGAGAGATGCCTGGTTGAAAAGGATGCGAAATGCAAGATTAGTGCCCCAGGGAACAAATACACCCTTGTCGCACCTTGAGTTTCCCGCCAGATGGGGTAAAATGCGTTCTATGCCTTCAACCTCGGTTGTTCGTCCGGCCTCGCTCTGGATGCACTGGGCACTCATCCTGCTCATCGCCGTCTCCTTCGCCGTGCGGCTGCACGACCTCGAAGCCAAGAGCCTGTGGAGCGACGAGGGGCTGTCGCTTCGCCGGGCCGAGCAAACGCTCCCCCTCGTTTTCAAGAACCTGAACCTGATCCCCGTCGATCCCAATTACTACGACGGCAGTGAGGAGGGGCGGGTCGCGCGCTCGCCCGATCTCCATCCCCCGCTTTACTTTTTGATGATGCATTTCTGGATTCAGGTGGCGGGGCAGAGCGAGTTCGCGCTGCGCTTCCCCTCGGTCGTGGCGGCGACGCTAGTGCTGCCATTGCTCTACGCACTGGCGCGCAGACTCCTGGGAGCGGAAGCTGGACTCTGGGCCGCGCTGCTGGGGGCCTTTTCCCCCTTCTACCTGTGGTACGCCCAGGAAGCGCGGATGTACACCTGGGTTGTCGTCCTCAGCCTGGCCTCGGTCTACACGCTGCTGCCGCTGCTAAAGGGCCGGCCGCGCCTCCGCGACTATGCGGTCTACATTGCAGTCACCCTGGCTCTGCTGTACACCCACTACTCGGGTTTCCTGCTGCTGGGATTCGAGGGGATCGTCTATGGCTTGTGCCGTCTGCGCCTTGGCATACGCCGCCTGCGGGGACGCCCGTGGATCGTCTTGATCGTCCTGGGGGCTCTGGCTGTGGCGCTCGTGCCCCTCATCCCCTACGTCTGGCGCACCCTCCAACTGCGCGGCATCTTTGCCCTGGAATATCGCCCCCTGCATCTCATCCTGGCGGAGGCGTGGAGTTCCTTCAGCCTGGGACTGCGCAACCCGGTCATCCAGCCGCTCTGGCAGACGGCGCCGTTCCTGATTGTTTTTGCCGTCGGCCTGGTGGCCTTGTTCCTTTCGCGCCGGCGCGAGGCCTGGATGGTCTGCCTGGGGTACCTCCTGTTGCCGATCCTCCTGCTGTACGCGCTTTCGCTCGTCAAGCCCAACTATATGAACCCGCGCCACCTGATGGTGGTCAGCCCCGCCTGGGAGCTGGTGATGGCCTATGGCCTGACGACCCTGCGGCGGCGGCTGTGGCCGGGGTTGCTCGTCGCTCTAGTGTGCGTGCTCGCGCTGCGTGGATGGGCAGGTTACGAGATTTTCACCTCCCACGATATGTGGAAGGACGACATCCAGGGAGCGGTGCAGTATATTGAGGAGCGCGCCCGGCCCGGCGATGCGATCGTGCTTCATCACCACGTGATCCGTCTCACTTTTGACTACTATTACGACGGCCCTTACCCGGAGGCCGTCATCCCGTCCTACTACCACGCGCATGATACAAAGGCATTTCGCGAACGGGCTCAAGAAGAGCTTGCGACCTGGGCGCAGGAGTACGATCGCATCTGGTTCCTGTATGGCCCGCCGCCGACCTTTTTTCCCCACGATCTTTTGCCCGACTGGGCCGACGACAACCTATTCAAGGTCGAACAGCGCAGCTTTGAGGCGTGGTGGACCTACGTGGCCGTGGCAGCCTACGACGACGGCCCGCCGCTTTTTGACACGTTGCCGGAGGGTGTCACGCCTCTCGAATTGGATTTCGGTGGGCTGCGCCTGGTGGGCTTCCGCGCACCAGGGACCGCCGCCGGGGAGAATGCCTGGCCGGCGTTCTACTGGCGGGCCGAGGGCGATCTACCCGACGAGCCTCTCACGCTGGCCATCAGGTTGCGCGACGAGGTGGGCGACGTGTGGCTTGAGCGGACGGAGCGGGTGTTGCCCTTTTACCCACAGGCCGCCTGGCCGGGCGACCAGATTGTGATGACCGAGTTTCGCCTCCCTCTGCCCGACGACATGCCGTCGGTGGACTTAATCGTGGAGGTGACACCGGTCGGCTGGAGAGATGCGGCAGCAGTGGGACAATTGACCGTGACCCGCCCTGCCGCGCGTGACCCGGCTCCATCCCCAAAGGCACGCTTCGATGGGGGCATCGAGCTTTTATCCGGCGAGCTGACCGGCGACACGTTCCGCGCGGGGTATCCACTGGTGGGGTCGCTATCCTGGCGGGCCACTGCCGCACCCGCCGCCGACTATCGGCTCCGAGTGCGCCTCGTCGACCTGCTGGGCCGCGAGGTCGCCGCCGGGGAGATGGCGCCCAGCGCCGCCGGGTTCCCTACCAGCGCCTGGCTCCCCGACGACCGCGTGGCGGGCCGCCTGGCGCTCTCCCTGCCCGCCGATCTGAAGGGGGGCACCTACCGGGTGCAGGTCGGCCTGGCGGATGCCGGCGGCGCGGTGGTGCCGGCACGCCGCTGGTACGGCAGCAGCGACTGGGTCACCGTGGGCCGCGTGCGCGTGGAGGCTTGGCCGCTGGTGACCAGTTTGCCCAACGACATCGAGTTCCTGCCGGAGGACGTGCGGCTGGGCGAGGCGATTCGCCTGCGCGGCTACGATCTGGCCCAGGAGGACGATACCTTGGCGCTGACCCTCTACTGGCAGGCGGACGCGCCGCCGGGGGCCAACTACCACGTCTTTGTCCACGTGGGCACGCCAGACGCGCCGCCCGTCGCTCAGGCCGACGGCGTGCCGGTCGATTGGCAGCGCCCCACGACGACCTGGCGCGCAGGCGAGGTTATCGCCGATACGCACACCATCTCCCTTGCCGGGGTGGAGGCGGGACGGTATAATCTCCTCGTCGGCATGTACGATCCGGCGGCCGGCGGGCAGCGCCCCAAGACCAGCGTGGGCGGCGAGGTCATCCCCGGCGGGTACGTCCTGCTGCGAGAGGTAGAGATAGCGAAATGAGAGTTAGGTTGAAGGAACATTGCGGGTTAGCCATCGTCTTGGTGCTTTACGTGATCGTGGCCGTGCTCTATGGCGCACTGACACCCATCTTTGAGACGCCAGATGCCAACGGCCACTATGCCTATATCCACGAGTTGACGGAGGGGCGTGGCTTCCCGATCCACGATACGCCATCCGGCGAGCGGGTCACAGGGTACGTCGCCGGGCATCCCCCGCTCTACTATCTCCTCAGCGCCGCGGCGACCTTTTGGGTGAAGGATGACGTGGATTTTGCGGATTGGGCCTGGTTTAACCCCTTTCACGCGATGGGCAACGCCGATGCCACGGCTAACAAGAACCGCCTCATCCACACCGATGCCGAGGCTTTCCCCTGGCGTGGCACGCCGCTGACGATGCACGTCGCGCGCCTGACCTCGACTGCACTGGGCACGCTGGCCGTCGTGGCGGCCTATGGGATTGTGCTAGAATTCTTCCCCGAGCGCCGCTGGCTGGCTTTAGGCGCGGCTGCGTTCGCGGCTTTCAACCCCATGTTTCTCTTCACTGCCGCGCGGGTGAGTAACGATTCTGCCGTGATGGCCTTTAGTTCGCTCGTCGTGTGGGGCGCTGTGCGGTTGGCGATGCACGGTTTTTCCTGGCATGGGTTGGTGCTGCTGGGCATGGCGTATGGCCTGGCGGCGCTCTCCAAGCTCAGCGGCGTGATCCTCGGACCGGTCCTCCTTCTTGCG
The DNA here is from genome assembly GCA_964635485.1 of uncultured Anaerolineales bacterium. Taxonomy (GTDB): domain Bacteria; phylum Chloroflexota; class Anaerolineae; order B4-G1; family B4-G1; genus JAFGED01. Next base: position 531 of record CAZWPV010000207.1, on the reverse strand, counting down.
CTCCTCTTCGACGCGTGGCGTGTAGGGCACTACAAGGTCAGCCACCTCTACCGCAAGGATCAGATCGTACGTCTGCTCGTCAACGGGGTCATCCTCTTTGGCACCACCGCCGTCGTCTGTGGCTGGTGGTTCGTCCGCAACCTGGTGCTCTACGGCGAGTTGATGGGCACCGATGCCTGGTTAAGCCATACGGCGACAGTGCGGGCGGAGCCCATCGGATTCCTCGACGTCATCCCCCAATTGAAAGGGTTGGAGATGTCCTACTGGGCGATGTTCGGCTGGTTCAACATCTCCGCCGCCCCGTGGATGTACCAGGTCTGGTGGGTGCTGGTGCGTCTGGCGGCCTTCGGCCTGGCGTCTATCCTGGTGGACCAGTGGACTGCGCGCCGATTCCCACGTCCGTTGCGGGCTGGGTTGGTGGTCGCGGCCTTTTCCTTTCTGCTGATATTTGGCTCCGTCTGGCGCTTTATCATGATCGTGCTGGGTTCCCAGGGCCGCTATCTGATGCCCGTCACTGCTGTCATCTCTGTT
>CAZWPV010000206.1:0-5485 GCA_964635485.1 uncultured Anaerolineales bacterium | reverse complement strand
TTTCGGATTTCCGAGGTCATTTTCCGGGTCACTAGAGTTTTGTCAGTCAACCAGGATTGGTGATTGAAATGGAGGTAAGAATATGAGATTTCAGACCGTCTTAATGTCGGTGCTTGTGCTGGCTTTGCCTGTGGTGCTGTTGGCCGCCTGTGCCAGCAGCGAAGCGACTCAGGAGGTGGAGGAAGTTGTCAGCAGTTCCTACACCAGCGAGGTGCTCGATACATCCTACGAGGGTGCGTTGAGCGTGTCGAACCAGCTCATGCTGGGCACACTGCTGCTGGAGGGTACGGAACACGCCGTCACACCGGAACAAGCAACGGCTCTGCTCCCGCTGTGGCAGGCACTTCAGGGCGGCGGCGTGACGATCCAAGCAGAGATAGACGCCGTCCTGAAGCAGATTGAGGGTGAGATGACGCAGGAGCAGTTGCAGGCCATCGCTGCCCTGCAACTGACTCAGGAGGATATGCGGGCTTGGATGGAAGAACAAGGGATGGGCAGAGGAGGCCCTGGAGGCGACGGGGACATGAGCGATGAGGAACGGGAAGCGGCGCGTGCGACGATGGAGGCGGGCGGCGGTTTTCCCGGCGGGCCACCAGGTGGGGCAGATGGTGAGATACCCCCTGAAATGGCCACGCGCCAAGCCGAGTTCGCGAACATGACCGACGAGGAACGGGAAGAAATGCGTGCCACGATGCAGGCTGGAGGCGGCTTCCCCGGTGGCGGCGCCGGCGGTGTGGGCGGCGGAGGAGGTCCCGGCGGAAGGCAGGCCAACTTCCTGCTAAGGCCACTGATCGAACTGCTGGAGGAGCGTGCCGGGCAAGAATAAAGCTTTTCCGAAACCTTGCAAAGGTTACGAGCCGCCACGCGATGTTGCAACCTTCGCAAGGTTGGTTCAGAGATAGTGACTATGCGAAAATCGTTGAACACCGTGGCAGGAAAAGGCACCCTGCTCTTTGGCGCCTGCCTGTTGATCCTGAGTATAGCCCTGCTGGCTGCCGGCTGCTGCCCGCAGCCCACCGCGTTGCCGACGCCGACGGCCATCCCGCCGACGCCGGTGCCCACGCGCACGCCGACGATCACACCTAATCCGACGGCCACGCCGACTCCGACGCCGACTACCACTCCCTCGCCCACGCCCACCCCCACCCCGACGCATCCACTGATGATCGAGGTAATGCGCCAGCAGGACTACCCCGGCAGCAAGATCACCATTGAGGAGACGCTGACCCCCGGCGCCAACTATGACCGCTACATCGCGTCGTATCTATCGGAAGGGCTCAAGATCTATGCCCTGCTGACGGTGCCCCGGGGAGAGAAACCCGCCAGCGGCTGGCCCGTCGTCGTGTTCAATCACGGCTACATCCCACCCGATCAATACCGCACCACGGAGCGGTATGTGGCCTACGTGGACGGGTTCGCCAGGAACGGGTACATCGTCTTTCGCTCCGACTATCGCGGGCACGGCGATTCAGAAGGCGAGCCATCGAGCGGGCACACCACACCCGATTACACTGCCGACGTGCTCAACGCCGTCGCGTCACTGAAGCGGTATCCAGACGCCGACCCCGATCGGATCGGGATGTGGGGGCATTCGATGGGTGGGGGGATCACGGTGCGCGCCATGGTCGTGACAAAGGACGTCAAGGCCGGCGTCGTGTGGGCTGGCACCACCGCGCCCTACTCGGAGCTGGTCGAGGCCTGGAGACGCTGGCGGTCGGATGGCCCGACGGCCACGCCGGACCCGGACCACCCCAGGCACCGGGGCCTGGAGGAGATGTTCGATAGCTACGGCACGCCCGAGGAGAACCCCGAGTTCTGGGCCGCCATCTCCCCGACGTCCTACCTGGGCGATCTATCCGGCCCGCTCCAGCTCCACCACGGCACGGCGGACGAGTCGGTGCCGGTCGCGTTCTCCGAGAGCCTGTACGCGCAGCTCATCGAGATCGACGCGAGGACCGAGCTGTACATCTACGAGGGCGACAACCACAACATCTCGAACAATTTTGGCACGGCAATGCAACGCTCGATCCAGTTCTTCGACCGGTACGTCAAGGGCGTGGAGCCGTAAACACGCAAGCAACAGGCATCACGCTACGAGCGTGATCTACCGGGCCACAACCCCACTTGACACCTGCCCCCCGCTGGGCTATCATAACCCTTGCCATGCTCGAACAACTCAGCCTCTTCGGCGGCCCAACGATCTCCGAGCCCTTCACCGTGAGCCAGCTCACCGGCCACATCCGGCGTCTCTTCGAGGACGACCCGGTGCTGGACGACGTGTGGGTCGAGGGGGAGGTCTCCAATTTCAGCCGCGCCTCCTCCGGCCACTGCTACTTTACGCTCAAGGACGCGGGCGCGCAGGTACCGTGCGTGATGTGGCGCAACGTGGCCGACGCGCAGGACTATTTTCCCGCCGGCGGCGACCTGGTGCTGGCGCACGGCAACGTGAGCGTGTACGAGGCTGGCGGGCGCTACCAGCTCTACGTCGATCGGGTCCAGCCGGCGGGCGTGGGCAATCTCTACCTGGAGTTCGAGCGGCTCAAGGCGCAGTTGGAGGCCGAGGGGCTGTTCGACCCGCAGCGCAAGCGGCCGCTGCCTCCCCTGCCCCATCGCATCGGCGTCGTCACCTCCCCCACCGCCGCCGCCCTGCGCGACATCCTCAACGTGCTGGGCCGCCGCTACCCGCTGGCCGAGGTGCTGCTCTCGCCCACGCAGGTGCAGGGAGAAGCCGCCCCACCGCAGATCGTGGCCGCCATCGAGGCGCTGAACGAGTGCGAGGATGTGGACGTGATCGTCATCGCCCGGGGCGGAGGCAGCCTGGAGGACCTGTGGGCGTTCAACGACGAGCGGGTGGCTCGCGCCGTCGCCGCATCCCGCATCCCCACCGTGTGCGGCGTGGGGCACGAGACCGATTTTTCGCTGGCCGATTTTGCCGCCGACGTGCGCGCCCCCACCCCGTCCGCCGCCGCCGAGCTGGTGGCACCCGACCGAGCGGAGCTGCGAGCGTACGTGGCCGGGCTTTCGGCGGCGCTGGTCGCCGCGCTGCAGGGCGAGATCGAGGAGCGTCGCTGGAGGCTGGCCGAGCAGGCACGGGCGCTGAAGCACCTCTCACCGCAGGCGCAACTGGCCCAAGCTCGCCAGCGCGTGGACGACCTGCTGGCCCACGCAGAGGCAGCAATATGCCACAACCTGGCTCTGAGCCGTGAGCGGTTGATCGGCTTACGCAGGCGCTTGGCCAGCGCCAGCCCGCTGGGGACATTGGAGCGCGGTTACGCTATCGTGCGCCGCCAGGCAACAGGAGAGGTTGTGCAGTCGACGGGACAGGTCGCGCCGGGGGACGCGCTCGACGTCCGCGTCGCCGACGGGGAATTCGAGGCAGAGGTAAAATGACATGCGGCCCGCGCATCTCCGTGGTCGGCACCAGCGGATCGGGCAAGACGACCGTGGCGGGACAGATCGCCCAGCGATTGGGGATTCCTCACGTAGAGCTGGATGCACTGCACTGGGAATCCAACTGGACCGAGGCCCCCATCGAGGTCTTTCGCACGCGGGTGGTGCAGGCATTGAGCGGCGAGACCTGGGCCGTGGATGGCAACTATGGCAAGGTGCGCGACATCGTCTGGGGCCGGGCGGATACGGTCGTGTGGCTGGACTATACGCTGGCGGTAATCCTGTGGCAACTATTACGCCGCACCGTGCAGCGAAGCTTGACGCAAGAAGAGCTTTGGAGCGGCAACCGCGAGACGCTGAACAAGGCGCTCTTCAGCCGCGAGTCGATCCTTCTGTGGGCGCTCAAGACGTATCGCCGGCGGAAAAAAGAGTATCCCGCTTTACTCGGTCGTCCGGAGCACGCGCATCTCAAACTCGTTCATTTACGCTCGCCACGGGAAACACGCGAGTGGCTATCAACGCTATAGAGGGAGGCACCATGTCTGAAATCAGCATCCAATCCGTTTACTTTGACAAACCCAGCAAGGAGAACACGGCCCGCACACTGGAGGTCGCCAAGCAGCGCGCCGACGAGTTGGGCATCCACACAGTTCTGGTCGCCACAACACGAGGGGATACAGGCATCCAGGCGGCCCAGCTATTCCAGGGATACGATGTGATCGCCGTGACCCACTCCGCCGGATTCAAAGAGCCAAACGCCCAGGAACTGACGGAGGAGAACCGCGCCGCCATCGAGGCCGCCGGCGGCAAGGTCCTCACCTGCCAGCACGCCTTCGGCGGCGTGGGGCGGGCGGTACGAAAAAAGTGGGGCACCTACCAACTAGACGAGATCATCGCCCAGACGTTCCGCATCTTTGGCCAGGGGGTAAAGGTCTGCGCCGAGATCGCGCTGATGGCCGCCGACGCGGGATTGGCGCGCACGGGAGAGCCGTGCATCGCCATCGCCGGTAGCGGCCGCGGAGCCGATACAGCCCTCGTCCTCATCCCCGCGAACGCACAAGAGTTCTTTGATCTGAGGATTTTGGAGATTCTGGCCAAGCCACGAATGGGATAACCGGAGAGCACACTATGAGCGAAATCGAAACTCTGACCTTTGAACAAGCCTTTGCCGAACTGGAAGATAACGTCCGCAAGCTGGAAGCAGGAGGACTGACGCTAGAGGAAGGGATGGCCCTCTTCGAGCGCGGACAGGCACTGGCCGCTCACTGTAACGAGCAGCTCGATGAAGCTGAACTCAAGATCAAGCAGATCACACCAGAGGGCGAGATTGACTTCGCCCAAGGAGAGTGAACAATGGCATTGGGCCTATCTATTATCATCGCAATAGCTGCCGGCGTCTTACTACTGGCAGCCATCCTGGGTATCGTCGCCATCGCCGTCAGCAAACGCGAAGACCGCACGACAGTCATCATCATCGTCCTCGTGGGCGGGCTGCTGCTCTTCTGCTGCCTCACCGTGGCAGGGGCAATTGTATGGTATCTATCATTCGGCGCGCCTATGTGATCGACGCCCAAATTGCAGCCACCAACCCAAAGCTCACCGTGAAGTATCTTCTCAAGTAGGAAAAAATGGGGGGTGTGAGGGCAGCTGCGCCGCCCTCACACCCCCTGCCCCCGGACTATTGAGATGATACAGCTAGGCCTTCTTACCAAAGGTCTTTTTCAGCCACGGGCCGACAACGCTGAACCACTCGGGCAGCACGAACCACAGGCCGGTGCTGGCCACCGCGAGCGCAAACACCCACTCCTGCCAGGTCAGCGGCACGAGGCCGAACCAGTCGCGCGTGGTCTCAAAGAACATGAGGCTGATCGAGAGCGCGATGCTCCCCAACGTACCCACTACGAGGAAGGTGTTGCTGAAATTCCGCCTGCCCATGCGCCAAAAGGAGTGTGTCTCCGAGCGGCAATTCCAGATGACGAACAGCTCGTGTATTGCAGCCTGTAAAAATGTCATCGTGACTGCCTGTTCATAGTTCGGCTCCATAACTGTGGAAAATATCCCCAACCCACCTTGCCCAAGCAACCCCATCCCATAC
>CAZWPV010000205.1:4172-5504 GCA_964635485.1 uncultured Anaerolineales bacterium | reverse complement strand
TTCCAGGGTCGGGCCCTTTACCTCGATGACACCGCTGGGCAGGCGTATCTCTCTTTCCCTGGCGGGGTGTCCCATTTCCGGGGCTACCATCGAGGCGCGTATATCGTAGTCGAACGATACCCGTATCCCGGTCTGCATTTCGTTAAAGCGATAGCGCCGGTACGATATCACGATAACGGGCCGTAGTGGTTTCTCCGGGAAATGGCCGAATCCGGCCAGCGTTTCCAGAATCAGCGTTTTATCAACGATGCCACTGCCCAGATTTTGCGGTTCGAGGCGCTGCGCGGGCACCGGCAGTCTCCGGCGCTGCTTGCTGCTGGCAAAACCCTCCCTCGATTTCAGTTCCAGGAATACGGGGACTTCCCCTTTACTTTTAATGCTGTCGCCGTACCAGCGGATGCGCGCCTTGCGCCGCTCTCCCACGCCGCTCACGTTCTCCTGGTAGTTGTCCAGCTCCTCCGTGTCCAGGTAGAGGTTGTTGACGTACCGAGGCGGGTACGGCTCGTAGAACATCGCCGGGTGCAGCTTGACCAGCGCCCGCACCCGGTGCACGTCCAGTTGGTCGACCAGGAACTTGCGTTCGTAGCGATAGTCGCGGGTTTGCATTTCGCTCACTACACCATCTATCCCAATCTGTTTTTAGAACGCAGATAAACGCAGATGAACACAGATTTTCACTGCAAAATATCGAAATCTGCGTTTCTCAGCGTTCATCTGCGTCCCAAGAGTAATTCACCAAATCCCCTTGTTGTCCAGGAACGTGATCTCGACCCCCTCCGAGAGCGCCTTGAGGGCGGCGCGGGCCTTGTTCAGATTGGCGATGCGCCGGAACTCGACCAGGAACGACGCCTCCAGCGCCTGTGGGGTCTCGTCGACGCGCAGCAGCTTTAGCTTGGCGGTGTGAGGCCGGAGCGCCTCCATCACCTGATCCAGCTCGATCTTGCCCGGGTTGTGGCTGGCGACCGTCAGGTGCAGGTTGACGTCCGCCTGTGACCGGCGGAATAGCCGCAGCAAGCCGACGATGAGAATGCCCACCGCCAGCGCCACCAGTGTGATCAGCCGCTGGTTATCGCCCAGGCCGATGCCCAACCCGATGGCGAAGAACAGATAGGCCAACTCCTCCGCCTCCTTGACCGCCGTCCTGAAACGGACGATGGACAGCGCGCCGACCAGACCCAGGCTGAGCGCTATCGACGAGCGCACGACGAGGATGATGAACGTGGTGGTGATGGTCAGCAGGTAAAAATTGGCCGCGAACTTGCGCCGGTTGGTCAGTGACGCCCCCCAATGGACGTAGACCAGGCTGAGGATACAGGAACAAACCGCCGCCAG
>CAZWPV010000205.1:0-4072 GCA_964635485.1 uncultured Anaerolineales bacterium | reverse complement strand
ACGCCCCCCAATGGACGTAGACCAGGCTGAGGATACAGGAACAAACCGCCGCCAGCACTAGATTGATGACAAAGGTCGCCAGCTCCAGGTTGCTCGCCTGGCTGGCAAAGAACTCGTCTATCAGGCTGTTACCGGTCACCGGGGCCGTCTCAGCAGGCGGAGGCGCCGCTTCGCCTGCCGGAGGCTCGACGCCACCTTCAAGGCGCTCTCCCTCCGGCGGGGGCTCGCCTTCGGGCGGCGGGGGCTCCCCCCCGCCTGGCTGCTCGCCCTCGGGCGGCCGCGGCTCGAGGCGCCTGCCCCGCACCTCCAGATCGTCGAGCTCGGCCGTGACGTCGCCCATCGTGTGCAGCATCACCGCCCCCGCCTCCAGCGGATCGGAGTCGGTGGCCGTCACCTGGAGCGCGCCGTCCACATAGACCCGGTGCTGCCCCTCGGAGACGACCACCTTGAGGGTCAGCCAGGTGTTCTGCTGCACCGGCGCGTCCTCGGCGGTGCCGAGGACGGTGTGCGATTCCCGCTGCTCCTTCTCCACGATGACGAGGCCCTCCCTGAGCAGCACGCCGTACCGGCCCTCGTCTCGAAAATAGTAGCCCACGAGCACCTCTCCGTCACCTGAAAACCGCAGCCTGGCGGTCAGCGTGATATCGGCCCAGTCGCCAAAGCGCAAGGCATAACTGCCCGGCGTCAGCTTGAGCACCCCGCCCGTCACGACCGCCTCGCGGGAGTGCTCCCACTCCGGCAGCGACGGATCGTCAAAGGTCTCCTTGTACCCATCCTCCTGCGCCAGTGCCGGGGCAGTGCCCAGCAAGGCTATCGCCAGCACGATCATCCACACGACCAGTTTTCTGTGCATCGTCCACCTCCGTATTCAACACCTGGCTCACGTTGGATCGCTAGATCCAACGCCCAGTAAATTCATTCAGAGTGATCGCGGATCTAGCGATCCGCTTCGAGCATTGAGATTAGGGGGCCTCCTTCCAACCATCCTCCGCCAGCGTCGTGAGGATGTACTCACTCCGCTGGCGGGCAAAATCGCCGAAACGCGCCTGGCTGTTCTCGAACGCCCCGATGGGGAACATCGCCGTGTCGCCAAAGACCATCTTGTCGCCGGTACCCTGGGTGACGTATGGGGAGATCATCGTGTGATACCTGGCCGCCAGCGACCCAACGTTCTCCTCGGTGAACCACCGCCGCGCCAACAGGTCGAGGTACCCGGCGTAGCGCGTGCGGTAGCGCTCCACCTGAAAGACCCTGTCGTAGAGCGGCGCGCGCGCCACCAGGCCGGGACCCTCCCGCTCAAAGAGCGGGTGTTGTACGTTATCGCCCCAGGTCAGGTCCCAGGGAATCCACTCGAACTTATTCGTGACGGCGTTATTGAACAGGTAGTAATTGTTGCCCGTGTAGGGATAGCTATCCCAATTGCCCAGGGTGTTGACCACCGCCATATAGCGCAGGAAGGCATCGACGTTGAACACCTCTTCCAGCGCCGTGGCGAAATCCTCCGGCGTTTCGTACTGCACGCCGTCGATGACGTAGATCAGGTTGATGACGTCGCTGTAGTCGGCCTCTTCCTCGTTGGTCGCCTTGCCGTAGGCGACCAGGCCGTTCTGCGTGGGATAGCTCTCGATGCGCGGCCCGTAATAGATCAGGTCCATCGGCCCGCGCAGGGCGTGATTGGCCTTGTACAGATTGCCGCCCTTGCTATCGCGCCCAAAGCGATTGGCCAGGAACTTTTTGTCCACCCGCTCGACCATCGTATAGACGCCCCAGAAGATGGGCGGTTGGTCGTCGTCGCTGAAATCGATCCACAGCTCGACGAAGCAGGCGTGGCTGGCGGGCACGCCGGCAAAGTGCATCGCGTCGTAGGCCAGCTTTTCCCGGAGCATCGAGGGGTCGCCGATGTTGTTGAGGAACATCAGTTGCCGCAGGTTGTGGAACTCTTGCCCTTGGACGTAGGCGTCGGTATCGATCTTCCACGGCTTTTTCTCGCCCGATTCCCGCAGCGAGAACTGCCCCCGCATGCGAAAGCCCACGTCGTCCAGCCGCTCGCCAAAGACGACCGCGTCGGCCTGGACCTGGAGCTTGGCCTCGGGGTCGGTCCACATGGTCGCCCAATCGGCGGAGGTGAGGGAGATATCGACCCGCCGCACGCGGCTATCATCGAACACCGTCCAGTAGTCGACGCTGCTGGAGGCGGGGTGGCGCACGGTGATGAGCACGCTATCGGTGGCGGTGTTGCCCTGCTCGTCCGTCACCCGCAGCGTGACGGTGTACTCGCCGGGCTTGGCATAGTGGTAGCTGGCGTAGCCGCCGGAGGCGGTGGCGTCGGTATCGTAAAAGTCGTTGGCGTCCAGGTCCCAATCGTAGCGCACGATGCGGCCCGCCTGCGACGCGCTGCCGAAAGCGGAGAAGTAGACGGTCATCGGCGCCCAGCCCTGGTTGGGCATGGCGATGGCGTAGGCCGTGATCTCTGCGCCGGGCTCCTCCTGCTCGACCACACCCCGGCCCTGGGAGGGGTTGGCCAGCACGAGCGCGGCGACGATGAAGACAAAGACGGCGATACTCGCCACCTCGACGAGGCGATACGCCCCACCTTCTTTTAGCCCAGCGAACATACGCTCATCCTTTGGTCTCCCTCAGAGCCTACTTGAAAATCCGAGCTTAACCTTGCGAAGGTTGCAAAATACTCACCGCCAACGCGATTCCAGACAAGCGAAAGCACTCCAGTGTCGAAATCTACCCCAAACCTTCGCAAGGTTGCCCGATCATGAATCTTCAAATGACCTCTCAGGTACCCGTCCGCCTTGGTCAACACGGATACTCTACACCAAAACGGGGAAATCGAAAAGCGTGTAGCTAAAGCGCAGAGACCCCCACCCCTACCCTACCCATGGCAGGGGGAGGGGGTCATACGTACAATTGACAGAACGGTGGCTGCGTGCTAGAATTTTCGTCGGTCGAGGGTCCTTGACGCACGATCAGAGGGACCAACGAGAAAGAAGAGGCTGAATGAGAGCCACAACGCGGCTCGTGATTCTATCGTCGCTGACGTACGTGCTGTTGACCGTGGGCTGCGCTGCTCCCCTCGCTTTCTCGCCATACCCCACGTACACCCCCTATCCGACCTACACCCCCTGCCCCGCCCCTGCCTCGCAAGAGAGATTCACGCTGATGTGGGAGATAAAGGACCCTGCAGGCAATTCACACTTGGTGTTCCAGCCGTGCGACCCGACCAAGTTCCACTTCGATATGTCCGCGTCGTGCCAGTCCGATCACTACTACAATCTCTACGAGTTCTGCATCCCTGCCCAAGAGCAGTACGTGCAAGAAGTACAAGCCATAGCGAAAACGTCCGCCGATCACCAGTTCGACTGCCAGCCCGGTCACGGGCGTATCGGCTGTACCGAGCAGGAATACTGGTGCATGGGATTTGCGGACTATTACGTCCTGTGCCAGCTCTCCATGCTGGACTATATCGATCTGATCGGCGTGGCCGCCTTTGAGTAGGCGCGCCACTTGTCCAATCCCGTGGATGGTTTGGCGGAGCGGGGAAATCAAAAGGCGCCGGCACTCAGCCTAAGGGTGAGCAGTTGCGCAGAAAAAAAAGCGCGAGGGAGATGCCCCCCCGCGCTACCAGACCTCCGAGGTCTCAGGCGAACCACAGGCTTCGCCGTGAGCTCAGCCGAACGGTTCGCACGACCTCCGAGGTCTACTATGCGTACCTTACGGCGCGTACCTCACGGTACGGAGCCAAAGCCCAGCTTTTCCAGCCACTGGGCGTTCTCCTCCAGCGCCACCTGGGCGATGGCCTTGAAATCGGACATCCACCGGTCCAGCGCGTCCAGGCTGGCGTCGCGCTGCTTGGTGGCGTCCTGCGCCTCGCCCTTTTCCTTCTCCTGGGCCAGGTTGGCCGCCATCACCACCTGCACCAGCGCCTGCTCCGCCTCCAGCTTGGCCTGGGTGTAGCCAAAGTTCGCCATCGCCGCCATCAGGCCGCCGTCGCCCAGCAGGTTGGTATAGAACGCCGTCGCCTGCTCGATCCAGCCGGAGAGGCTCTGCTTGCGCGTCCCGC
>CAZWPV010000204.1:0-5538 GCA_964635485.1 uncultured Anaerolineales bacterium | reverse complement strand
ATATTGTTCACCTCCACCCAGGCAAAGACTTGATAGCCAGCAGAGATTGCAATTATCGCGCCTTGCCAACAGACCTGTAGCATGCTATAATGCGCCCCGCTCTGGAGGGCTAAAGAGATGCACGTCTACTTCAATATCGCTCAAATAGTCATCAGCATTGCGTTGAGCGCGGCCATTCTGCTGCAGATCAAAAGCAGCGGCCTGGGAAGCGTGTTCGGCGGTTCGGATAGCGGTGTCTATAGGACACGGCGCGGCGTAGAACGCCTGCTCTTCAACATCACGATCGGTCTCGCCATCGCTTTCTTCGTCATCACGATCCTCAACGTGATTGTCAGCTAATTTGCAACGCATCGACGCAGAGGGTGCTCTGAAAACATCCCAGGGGCACCCTCGACTCATCGAAGACTGCAAGCGCTGGAAGGTCATTGAAGCGTGACCCGTCATATCCGCTGGCAAATTCTCCTCATCCTCCTCGGTGTTATACTGGTAGGCATTCTGCTTGCCTACCTAGCCATCAACTACACCACCATACTCCGCCCCGGCCACGGGGGGACGTACGTCGAAGGTATCGCCGGTTTCCCGCACCACCTAAATCCGCTGCTGAGCGGGTATAGCGACGTCGATCGCGATATCTGTGCACTGCTGTTCAGCAGCCTGACGCGCATGAACGCGGACGGAGAGGTGGAACCCGATCTCGCTCAATGGGATCCCCCCTCAGCCGATGGCCTGACGTATATCTTCCACCTCCGCCGTGACACCCGCTGGCACGATGGCACCCCCGTCACTGCCGACGACGTGATCTTTACCACAAGTCTGCTGCAAGATCCCGACTTTCCCGGCCCACCCGAGTTAGGGGCCAATGTCTGGCGAACCGTCAAGGCAGAGAAAATAGGGAGCTTTACAGTGCGCTTCACACTCGCCGAACCTTACGCCCCCTTTCTCGATTACACGACTTTCGGCATCCTGCCCGCCCACCTTCTGCAGGGAATCCAGGCCGCCGATCTGCCCACAGCGCCGTTCAACCTCCAACCCATCGGCAGTGGCCCTTTCCAGCTTGAGGAGATCGAGATCGAGGAGGAGACGATCACCTCTATGGTATTGAAGCCGTCGACCAACTACTACGGGCTCCAACCTCACCTGGACCGCCTCCAATTGCGCTTCTATCCCACCTACCAGACGGCCATAAGCGCCTACGAAGAAGGAGAGATAGAGGGTATCTCCAGAATCCCGACAGCCGAACTGGAGCACGCAAAAGCTCTGCCCACCCTCAACCTGTTCTCGGCGCAGGTCGCTGAATATGGGATCGTAATCTTGAACCTGAATCGCGACGATCTGCCTTTTTTCCAGGAACCGGAGGTGCGCCAGGCCTTGCTGTACGCGCTCAACCGGCAGGAAATCATAGATCAAGTCTTGGAAGGGCAGGCACTCGTCGCTCACAGCCCCTTGCTCCCCGGCAACTGGGCATATCACGACGATATCCAACGCTACGACTACGATCCGCACAAAGCCACAGACGTGCTGTGGGAAGCAGGCTGGGTGCTGCCACGGGTCAGCGCCACAGCGCTGCGCAAAAACAGAACAGACCTCAAGTTCACACTGCTTACCTCAAGCGAACCGGAGCGGGTAGGTGTAGCGGAAATGATAGCCGAGCAATGGAAAGAGATCGAGGTCGACGTTACGGTCGAAACCGCCTCCCCGTCAGAAGTGCGCGAGGCTCTTGAGACGCGCAATTTTGACGCCATCCTAGTCCACATAGCCGCTCCCGGAGATCCCGATCCCTATCCATTCTGGCATCAGGAGCAAATCGAGAGCGGCCAGAACTATGCGGGGTTCAATGACCGACACATGAGTGAGATCATCGAGCAGGCTCGCGTCACCGTCAATCCTGAAAGGCGCCGTCAGCTCTACCAGGAGTTCCAGGACATCTTTGCCCAACAAGTCCCGTCCCTGCCGCTCTACGTGCCGGTTTACACCTACGGCGTAGACGAGCGCATCCACGACGTGCAGATCGGCCCTCTCGTGCACCCGTCTGACCGCTTCCGTACCATCGCCGCTTGGTGGATCGTGCCACGCCGCGTCTTTGTCAGCGAATCGGAAATCGAGCGCCCCTAAAACGTGCCTGTTCTTGACAACCCGGACGTTTACTGTAAAATAGTGACTGCTGTTCAAAAGCACTTGCCGAAGTGGCGGAACAGGCAGACGCGCCACGTTCAGGGCGTGGTGGGCCTCGTGCCCATGTGGGTTCAACTCCCACCTTCGGCACTTTTCCCCAGGCCAATCGTGGCCTGGGGTTTTTGCATTCAGGCACCACGAAGTTGGACGCACTTGACGCGCAAGGAGAAACAAAGTATCATAAGCATAGCCGCGCTTTGCCGCCGTCAATGGAGGTGCTGCATGCCATTACTCAAGTCTAACCGACGACTCGCCACCATTGTTGCCTGTGCCGTCGCACTCGTGATCACGAGCGGCCTCGTGTGGGGATTCAGCCGACAACTGGTACTCGCACGGCAAGTGCAAGAAGAGGAAACGCACTTGAAGCAAGCAGTGGCGACCGAACAGGCTCACCACGACTACCTGACCGACCAGCTAGATTACGTCCAATCCGATGAATACGTGGAGCACTGGGCCAGAACAGAGGCCCACATGGCCAGGCTTGGAGAAGTAGTCGTGGCGATCATTTCCGACACAGAAGAGCCCTCAGTCGACGCACAACCCACCCCAGAGCCATAGAGTCGACCACTCTGGATCGCGTTTTGGAAGCCCGTCCTTGGGGCAGAACGACATGCTACGCAGCGGCGTCTAGCAAAACTCTGACGCGGCTTGCCTCGCCCGCCGGCGTCACGAACACGCCCTCTGGGCTGCCTTCCACCGTGCCGCCTTCGACAGACGCGACCGACTCGACGCCCACCAACAAGAGCCGCCAGCGCTTGGGCGCTCCTTGCCACTCCACGCTTATCGTGTGCTTCTCGCGTCGCACCTCGAACGTCGCCTCCACGCCGCCCGCCGCCGAAGGGATGATCGCCGTGGCACGCTCCCCGTCGGCCAACTCGTACACCCGCAACGTGACACCGTCGCCGTAAGTATAGTCCGGCCGATCCTCGCGCCCGCCCACGGCAATGACCGAACCAGGGCGCACCATCAGCGGCAGGCTCATAAAGTCGTGTGTCTCGCGCGCCCAGCCCGGGCCCTCAACGACCTCTCCGGTGATGTAATTCGTCCAGCGTCCCTGCGGCACATAGTACGTGACGGCGCCATCGTATGAAAAGACAGGCGCGACGAGGAGGGATTCGCCCAGCATGTACTGGAGATCGAGCGTGTCGCAGGTCGGATCGTCCGGGAACTCGAGCATCATCGCCCGCATCAGCGGCACGCCCCTGCGCGCAGCCTCAAGCGCCTGGGCATACAGATACGGCATCAGACGGCACTTGAGTTTGGTAAACAGGCGCAGCACATCCACTGCCTCCTCATCGAACAGCCACGGCACACGGTACGAGCCGCTGCCGTGCAATCGGCTGTGGGAGGAAAGCAGGCCAAAGGCGATCCAGCGCTTGTACACCTCGGATGGCGGAGAGCCCTCGAAGCCGCCGATATCGTGGCTCCAGAACCCGAAACCGGATAGGCCGAGCGACAGGCCTCCACGCAGGCTTTCGGCCATCGACTCAAACGTCGATTCGTTATCTCCGCCCCAGTGGACGGGGAACTGTTGACACCCGGATGTGGCCGAGCGGGCAAAGACGACCGCTTCTCCTTTGCCCAGCTTCTCTTCCAGTACCTCAAACACCATCTTGTTGTAGAGATACGAGTAGTAGTTGTGCATCTTGGTCGGGTCCGAGCCGTCAAAGTAGACCACATCCGTCGGAATGCGCTCGCCAAAATCGGTCTTGAAGCAATCCACGCCCATATCCACCAGCGCGCGCAGTTTGTCGCCGAACCAGCGGCACGCGTCGGGATTGGTGAAATCCACGACGCCCATCCCCGCCTGCCACCTATCCCACTGCCACACGTCGCCGTTGGGCCGCTTGAGCAGACACCCGCGCTCCACCGCCTCGTCGAAGAGCGCCGACTGCTGGGCGATGTAGGGGTTGATCCACACACAGACGTGCAGGCCGCGCGCTTTCAGCCGTTCCAACATGGCTTCCGGATCGGGAAAGACGTCGCTATCCCACTCGAAATCACACCACTGGAAAGCTTTCATCCAGAAGCAATCAAAATGGAAAACGTGCAGCGGCAGGTCGCGGTCGGCCATGCCCTGGATAAAATCGGTGACCGTATCTTCGTCGTAATCGGTGGTGAACGAGGTGGAGAGCCACAGGCCGAACGACCACGCCGGCGGCAGCGCCGGGCGTCCTGTCAGGGCGGTGTATTTTTCGAGCACCTCTTTGGGCGAGGGGCCATAGATCAGGAAATACTCCAGAACCTCCCCGGGCACGCTGAACTGCACCCGCTCGACGTTTTCTGATGCAATCTCGAGCGATACCCGCTCCGGGTGATTGACGAACACGCCGTAACCACGGTTGGTAAGATAGAATGGGACGTTCTTGTAGGCTATGTCGCTGTTGGTACCGCCGTCCTCGTTCCACATATCCACACTCTGGCCGTTTTTGACAAAGGGTGTAAAGCGCTCGCCCAGGCCATAGGCGTACTCGCCCACGCCCAGGGAAAGCTGCTCTCGGATGTATCGCCCTTCTTTGGTGTCGATGAACCCCATGCCCCGCCAACCGCTGCTGGTGATGACCTGCTCGCCATCTTTGAACTCGATCTTCCAGTTGCCCGCTTTTTCCACGCGCACGGTCAAGCGGCCGCTGGTCAACGTGGCTGCCTGCGCGTCGTCGTGAATCGCTATCTCTGGAGATGGCTGCGCCTCGAGCTCGAATTCGGGCTTTCGGGGCCGTCCTCCCTTGTGATGGGTAACCCGCACGCGGATGACGTCGGCCATCGGGGACGAAAAACGCACCGTCAATAGGGGCATATCGTGCGTGTCGCCGCGATGAGCCAATCGCCCAGTCGGGCCGTAGACTACCAAGGCATCCGGTTCGATCTCGGCTTCATACACGCATGCGGGATAGTGTAGCGTAACCCCTGGACGCATCAGCCAAGCACCGTTGGTAAATTTCATTGTCTTTCCTTTCGTCGTTAGCGTGTCTTTGGATAGTGTCCCTTCACAATTGAGATAATAGCTGGCATACTATCAGCGAAAAACCATCTCACTCGGAGGTGAGTAATGAAGCTGATAGCATGCCTGATCGTATTGTCGTTGATTTCCACGTATTGGTCAACTGGCTTTGCTGGTCCAGAAGCGAGCACGGAACCAGAAGGCCAGAAGGACTGTTGTAGTCCGATCGCACCTGAACAACTTCAGAGAGACCATCCACTGATCCCACCGTGGTGGGACTGGGATATGCAGGTAGAAAAGGTTTGCCGATCCTGGCGGCGGCGACGACCCTTCGGCAAGCTCAGGGCAGGCAGCAAGGTACGGCGATGGCGTAAGCACAAGCCGGGCAGGCTAGAACGGCTGCTGCGTAGATTTCGGCGTTGGCG
>CAZWPV010000203.1:3037-5569 GCA_964635485.1 uncultured Anaerolineales bacterium | reverse complement strand
GTGCCGAAATAGGTCTCACAGAAGAGGTGATCGTATCCCGAAACCACGGGACGTACAGTATACTATCGCCAAACACGAACACTTCATCGCGGACAAAGATCAAACCACCCGACTGATCCGGAACGAGATCGATGGTCGTAGTAACAAAGCCAGGGTACTGGTAGTGATATACCGACGGCCTGGTAAAAGTCGCAGTTGGACTCTTGACGGCAAACAGTGAGCCATCTAGTTCATACAACTCGTAAAAGCGATTGTAGTAGTGACTGGGCTCAACATCACTGATAGCCGGTGTCCACGTGAGACCGCCGTCCTCTGAGCGCATCAGAGCCGCGCCACCGTCCGGCCCGATGGCTACAAACAGGTCGCCGCCATAGCCGGCCATATCAAAGGCGTGGATGCCGAGTGGAATTGTGCGATGTTTTACCCAACCGGTGACCTCTTCATTGCGGTAAAAGTTGCCCAAGTCCCACAAGTCCTTCGGATCCGTGCCAGGTATGTACAGGTCGCCATCTATGACCACGTAGCGATCGATGGCCTCCTCGTCCACCGGGGCAGCGGGCCGAGTCTCGGAGACGTAGACGGTCTCGCTAACAAAGATACTTGCCGTGGGCGTATAGTACCAAATATATACCGGCGGCCCCAGGTTTTTGTCCCAATCGCCATAGCCCAGGTAAACGCGGCCCTGCCAGACCTGCAGATCCCAGATGTGCTGTGCCGAGTATGGCACCGAGTACATCTCGCTGACGATGGGATTGCCCAGCCAGACCGGCGTGACCAGCGCAGAGGATTGAACCGCCGCAGGCGGACGGGGCGTGCTGGAGGCCACACCCGCCAGTATTAGCAGCAGAAGCAAAGCCAAACCAAAAGCGCCGGCCAGACGAACCAGCGCTTGGGTCATACAGAGCCTATCTACAGCGCGCATCCCTCCGCCAATCTATGCCACAACGAGCGCGTAAGCCGCTCACCCTATTCGTCAAAGCCTATCCACCTTGCCCCCGACCCAAAGATCAAAATCCGCCTCGCACCCGGTCGCAAGTCACTGTACAACAATTGAGGGCGGGGACTCTGCGAGCACCCGCCCCCAAACTGAGAGCTGATCTCTGATAACGCTATTCGAATATCCAGCGATCGACAGCCCGCTCGTAGGACACAAGCTCGTCCTTGCCGAAGAAGAGCGGCTCCTCAAAGGCCGCGG
Source organism: uncultured Anaerolineales bacterium (assembly GCA_964635485.1). Classification (GTDB taxonomy): domain Bacteria; phylum Chloroflexota; class Anaerolineae; order B4-G1; family B4-G1; genus JAFGED01. The sequence goes on along the minus strand of CAZWPV010000203.1, from coordinate 4,374 downwards.
TCTCCGGGCCATCCGAGCCGTGCACCAGATTGCGCCCAATCTCCAAGCCGAGGTCGGCGCGGATGGTGCCCGGAGCAGCCTCGGCCGGGTTAGTCACCCCCATCGTGCGCCTCACGACATCGATGGCATCGTTCCCCTCCAACACCATCACCACCACTGGGCTGGAGGTGATGTAGCGGATCAACGGCTCGTAAAAAGGCTTTCCTTTGTGAACTGCGTAATGTCGCCGGGCCAGTGCCTCATCGATCTGCATCAGCTTCATCCCCACGATGCGCAGCCCCCGCCGCTCGAAACGGCCGATGATCTCTCCAATGAGCCCACGCTGCACTGCGTCAGGCTTGATGATAACCAGCGTGTGTTCCAAACTTGCCTCCTCCCATCTATAGATTCTCTAGCGCCTGGCGATAGAGAACCAGCGCCTCGTCCAACTGATCGCTCTTCATATAAGCATCGCCCAGAACGCGCTGCGTAGTGACACTGGGCCACTTCTCGAGATACTCCTCCAGTTCAGTGATCACGACATCCAGCAACTTGCCAGCGCGGACCAGGCGGCCGTAGGCCTCCATTGCCTCCTCGCGCCTGCCGGCCTGCCACAGGGCGCGCGCCAGATTCAGTCTGGCGTCGTAATCGCGCGGGTTTTCCTTTAGATAAGCTCGCTGCACAGCAAAGGGATCAGCTATCGAGGGTCTTGATGGGGGCGGCGCAGTAGGCGGCGCGACTTCTTCCGCAGGCACTGCGGGCTCTTCCGCCACAGGAGGTGGCGCAACCTCTACTGCCGCTACCTCCTCCACAACCGGGGGAACAACCTCCTCTTCAACCGGCGGAGCGACAGCCATTTCCGGTGTCACCTCCTCCACCGTCGGAACAGCCGCCTCAGGCTCGCCAAACGCCGTCCAACCAAACGCTTCCTCGGCGACGCTCGGAACAGGTTCCTCGGCCGCCGGAGCGGCTTCCTCGGTCACGCCTTCCTCAGGTTCACCAAACGCCGTCCAACCAAACGCTTCCTCGGTAACACTCGGAACAAGTTCCTCGGCGACGCTCAGAACAGGCTCCTCGGCCGCCGGAGCGACTTCCTCGGTCACACCCTCCTCAGGCTCACCAAACGCCGTCCAACCAAACGCTTCCCCGGCAACGCTCAGAACAGGCTCTTCGGCCGCCGGAGCGATTTCCTCGATCACGCCCTCCTCAGACTCACCAAACGCCGTCCAACCAAACACTTCCTCAGTAACGCTCGGAACAGGTTCCTCGGCTGGCGGAGCGGGAGCCGCCGCTTCTGGCGGCGCTAGCTCCTGCATCCAGTCCGGGATCTCTGCCGCAACAGGGGCCGGCGGCGCCTC
>CAZWPV010000203.1:0-2937 GCA_964635485.1 uncultured Anaerolineales bacterium | reverse complement strand
GCTCCTGCATCCAGTCCGGGATCTCTGCCGCAACAGGGGCCGGCGGCGCCTCTGCTGCCGGGGCTGGCTCCTCGACCTTCGGCCGTCCCATAATCTCGGCGGTGCGGGCCTCTATCTCCGCCTCGACCTTAGCCTGCAGCTCCTCCTCCTTGCCCGTAGTCAACTGCTCCAACCACGCCAGCGCCTCCTCGCCAGAGGGCATCTCCTCCCCCTCCAGCCACGGCGGCGCGACCTCCGCCGCCGCCGCAGTCGCCTCGGCTTCCGGCGCTGGGCCGGGAGCTGCCGCCTCCGGCGGCGCTAGCTCCTGCATCCAATCCGGGATCTCTGCCGCAGCAGGGACTGTCTCCTCAGGAAGCAACCCCTCTTCTGCCTCCTCAACAACTTGCTCGCGAAGGCCAGCCAACCAATCCGGGACTTCTTCCTCCGACGGCGCTGGCTCCTCGGCAAAAGTCTCCCGAGCTATCTCGGATAAAAAATCTGGCGCTTGTTCCTCGCCAGGCGGCGCCTCTTCCCTTCCAAGAGATCCGCCGCTCAACCCAGTCAGCCACTCGGGAATTTCGCTCACTTTTTCCTCCTCAGCGATTAACTCGGCACCTGGAGCCTGCCCAACGCCCTCCGCTTCAACAGCAGCTTCCAAGCCCTCACCTACACCTGCCATCCACCCAGGGACTTGCTCCGCCGGCGCAGCCGTTGGTTCTTCAGGCTCTTCAGGCTCCTCCATGGATAATGCAAATTCAGGTATAACAGGCTCTTCTGCCGCCTCTTCAACGCCAATCTCCTCCAACCAAGAGGGAATCTCTATCTGTGCTTCCAATGCCGCAGCGATGTCAACCAACGCAGCTTCACGCTCGGTCAGCGGCGGCCCCTCGGCCGACACGACCTCGACGCCAGCCATCCAGGCCGGGCGCTCCTCCTCAGTTGGCAGCCTATACTCAAGCGGGGCAATCATGGCTTGCCCAGGTTGCAAGGGCGACGCATCTCCAAAGAACTCCTGGGCCATTGCGTTCATCGGATCCAGCGCCTCGGCCCGCCGCAGATATGTCTGGCCTTCCTCGCGGCCGCTGCTGATCCAGATCTCGCCCAAAATCAGGTTGGCTTTGAGGCAATAAGGCAGCTTGTCCAGTACCTTCTGGCAGACCTCCGACGCCTCCAATCGCTGCTCGTTGCGCCAGAGTGCCTCAGCCAGCGCGACTTCAAGGTCCATCCGGTCGGGCTCCTCAGCCAAAATAGCGCGGAACTCACTGACCGCCCGGGAGAAAAGATCACCTCTGAGATAGAGTCGAGCAAGCGACCCACGGGTCAGTTCAGCACGTTCAGGTTCAAAGCCATCGCGCCGGCCGTAGAGTTGGCGCAGTTCTTCCTCCACCAACTGATTATCAACGGACACCTCAAACGCCCGCTCCATGCACCACACAGCCGCGCTCAACTCATCGCGCCGGTCGTATATCTCACTCAGGGCCACCCATGCGAGCATATCCTCCGGGTCGGCGCTGAGCACGCGAAGGAACATGTCGAGAGCGTGATCATCCTGGCGCGCCTCGATCATCGCCCGCCCCAACAACCGATAGGCTACCACGTATTTGGGATATGTCCCCAGGATGTGCTTCCCGTGGGCGACAGCCTCCACGTAGCGACCTTGATCGATCATGCCCTTGACTTGCTCGCAATACTCTTGCAGAGAAATCTCCGCCATTGTTCCCCCTTGACTACTCTAATCTCCTACATAGATTATGCACCGTCTCGCGCAAAAAGTCAATTCAGGGTATGTAGCTCCCTCAAACGCACAATCAAATCATCCACTGGCCTCTCTGGATGAGGCGACGGACCAAGGGGATCGGCGATGGTATCCTCCCCCAACATCGCGTAGAAAGCATTGAGCACACCACAGGCCAATACGTCCAATTGATAACCGCCCTCAAGCGTGAACACGATCCGCCCTTTACATAACTGCTCCGCCATGCTCACCAGTTCCCGCCCTAACCAGGCGTAGCCACTCAGCGAGAGATTCATCTGTGCCAGGGGATCCTTCCAATGAGCGTCGTAGCCGGCCGAGACCAGGATCAGATCTGGGCAAAAGCGCTCTGCCAGCGGCCAGATCAATTCCGTAAAGACCCGAGCGAAGCCTGCATCACCCACGCCTGGCGGCAACGGCACGTCGAGCACAGTTCCTCTCCCGTCGCCTTCCCCTATCTCGCTCCAATCGCCGGTGCCCGGGTAGTAGGGGTATTGATGGGTGGAGGCGTAAAAGACCGCCGGATCCTGGGCAAAGACCTCCTCCGTTCCGTTGCCATGGTGCACGTCAAAATCGACGATAAAGACACGCCCGGCCCACCCCTCCGCCAGCGCGGCCCGCGCGGCCACGGCAATGTTGTTGAAGAGACAAAAGCCCATCCCCCGCGCAGGTGTGGCGTGGTGGCCCGGCGGGCGCACCAGGGCAAAACCGTTGTCGATCTCGCCCGTCAGCACCGCCTCCACCGCGCGCACCAACCCGCCAGCAGCCATCAGAGCTGCGTCGAAGGAACGGGAAGAGACGTAGGTATCCAAATCGAGGTTGCCGCCACCCGCCCGAGCCACCTGGCGAACCCGTGCGATGTATTCCGGCGTATGTACGCGTTCCAACTCCTCCTCCGTCGCCGGGCGAGGCTCCAAAAGCGTCAAACGCCCCAGCACACCTTCCCCCTCCAACACCTCGAGAATGCGCTCCAGGCGGCGGGCGTTCTCGGGATGGCTGGGCAGGTCGTGTTCGAGGTAGATCGGATCGTAAACGTAGGCTGTGCTCAAGTCCACCTCCGGCTTCACTCGTCTCTTCCCGATTATACCCTTCTACATAGAAGTGTCAACAAAAGGTTCAATTTCCGGTTTGCCCTCATCGGCCTCCCGGTCTATAATCCAATCGAATCGAGTGTGGCTAAAATCTGTGGGGGTGGGGGGTGGGGG
>CAZWPV010000202.1:0-5614 GCA_964635485.1 uncultured Anaerolineales bacterium | reverse complement strand
ATCCGGCAACTCCAGGTCGTATAGATTCGTTTTGTTCTTGGCCAATGTCCTTTACCTAAAATGCTCGTGCAGCAAGTATACTACGCTCCATCGCGTGTGCAAACTCCTGCCCGTGGAAATTCAGATCTAGTCAGTCAAGCGTGCCTGCGAGTTCAGCTTTGTTGCAAAAGTGATTGCATCGGGCAAAAGACTGTTGTTTTTCTCCGTTTGCCCTCTTTGGCGTCACGATCTGGTTTGCGTCCCCGTGCTCTCTGTGTTATACTGGCAATTCAGACGGATGGGGAAGGTGCTGCTCGGGTTTTGACCAGCAGGTGCTGATGTGGGCGACCTGGCAAGGGAAGGAAAGGCTTGAGGGGAGGGCGCAATCTAAAGTTGTAGCTCCTGACGGGTGCTTTTGGCCTGTCAGTCCTTCTGTCCTACGGTGCTCTTGGTTTAGCTCCTCTCTGCATCGCCCTCTCTTTGCTTGGAAAGATCGGCCCATCTTGCTCTGCCGATCGCGCTATGCGGAGCGTGCTGTGGTGTGTGTCCAGGGAGGTGGGGATGTCATCAGCCGAGGCGAGAGAAACGAAAGGCAGTTCGGCGCTTTCTGAGCCGCTGGTGCTCCTGACGCCTGACCAGGTTCTCCAGGTGGATCGGGCTCTGGTGTCGCTTGGGCCCTTTGGGGAGGTGCGGCTGGTCAAGGTCAAGGGGCAGTTGCGCTTCATTCAAAAACTGGATAGTCGCGATTTGCTGCGAGGCAATGGGGGATCTGACGAGGCGTAAGACGAACGCCCGTTTTGGCAGCTGGATCGCATTGTCGCAGGCTTCGCCAGAGGTGGAAAAATCCCGGAAGCCGTTTTGTCTTGGGATATGTACGATGATTGAATCGGACGAATCTGGCATTGATGGCAGGCGCTGGTTCGCGCTCTACACCAAGCCGCACAAGGAGTACATGGTGCAGGGCCTGCTGCGCCATCGTGACGTCGAGACCTACCTCCCGGAGATCGCCGTCGCCGTGCAGCGACGCGACCGACGGAGCAAGAAGCCTTTCTTCCCCCATTACCTTTTTGCCCGCCTAGATCCTCGTGGGGATCAGATGGCAAAGGTGCACTGGACGCCTGGGGTGCGCCGGGTTGTGTCCGCCGCCGGCCAGCCGGTTCCCGTCCCTGATGAGATTGTAGTGCACATCCGCCACCGCTTGGCGACGATGGTCGAGGAACAGCCGGTGGCGCCTTTCAGTCACGGCGAGATCGTGCACGTCGCCCACGGGCCTTTCGAGGGGTTGAACGCGGTGTTTGACCGCGCGCTCTCGCCGCAGGGACGGGTGCGAGTGTTGTTGGAATTGATGGGGCGTTTGGTGGCGGCGGATCTGGACTTGGGGGATTTGCTGTAACCTTCATCAAGGGCAGCTTGTCTGGCATGGTTGACGCCTGTTGCTTAATGTGGTTTGTAAGACTGGGCTGGTATCATATCCGGTGGGGAACCGTGGCGTGTGCAGGCGGTTGAGCAGAGGGTGACCTCTGTTCCCAGCGGGTGAAATAGCCTCATAGTCTGGTGACGTTTTCCTTCCTTTCTGACAGGGTCTTTGTCGGAAGGGCGGAGCCTGCCTGGGAGATAGTTCTGGATGCAAAACGTGCGAGTTCATCCCACAGCCGATGTCTCTCCCGATGCGCAGATCGGCGAGGGATCGTCGATCTGGCACCAGGCCCAGGTGCGGGAGGGTGCTTGCATCGGGCGCAACTGCGTGATCGGGAAAGGCGTGTACGTCGACTTTGGCGTTCACGTAGGCGATAACGTCAAGATTCAGAATTACACGTCGGTGTATCACGGCGTCACCATCGAGGATGGTGTGTTCGTCGGGCCTCACGTCTGTTTCACCAACGACAAGCGCCCGCGGGCGGTCAACGCGGACGGCTCGCCCAAGGGGGCTGAAGATTGGCAGGTGGGCGAGACGCTCGTCCGGCAGGGGGCGGCCATCGGCGCGAACGCGACCGTCGTCTGCGGCGTGACGGTCGGGCGGTGGGCGATGGTGGGCGCGGGGTCGGTGGTGACGCGGGACGTGCCCGACTACGGCCTGGTGTGGGGGAACCCCGCGCAGTTGCAGGGGTTCGTCTGCCCGTGTGGCGGGCGGCTGCAGGTCGCAGAGGGCGCGCCGATGGTGTGTCCCGAGTGCGGGGCCAGCATAGAGGCCCCGGCGGAGACGTCGAGGATTTGAGATGATACCGATTGCCAAACCGTTGATCGGAGCCGAGGAGAAGCAGGCTGTTTTAGAGGTCCTGGACTCTGGGATGCTCGCCCAGGGCCCGCGGGTGCGGGCCTTCGAGGAGGCGTTTGCGGAGTATTGTGGCGTTGGGCATGCCATCGCCACCACCTCCGGGACGACGGCCCTGCACGTGGCACTCCTGGCCCACGGGATCGGCCCAGGCGACGAGGTGATCACGACGCCCTTCACCTTCATCTCTTCCGCCAACGCGATCCTCTTCGTGGGCGCGCGCCCGGTTTTCGTGGACATCGACCCGGCGACGTTCAACATCGACCCCGGTCTTTTGGAGGACGCGGTCACGCCGCGCACGAAGGCCATCATGCCGGTGCATCTGTTTGGGCTGCCCGCCGATATGGACCCGATCATGGCGGTGGTGGAGCGGCACGATCTGGCCGTGATCGAGGACGCCTGCCAGGCGCACGGGGCGGAGTACGAGGGACGGCGGACGGGCGGCTTTGGCACCGGCTGCTTCTCGTTCTACCCAACCAAGAACATCACCACGGGTGAGGGCGGGATGGTCACCACCGGCGACGAGCGGATCGCCGAGAGCTGCCGTGTCATCCGGCAGCACGGCATGCGCCGCACGTACTATCACGACGAGCTGGGGTTCAACTTTCGCATGACGGACGTCCACGCTGCGATTGGTCTGGCACAGTTGCAAAAGTTGGAGCGATTCAACAAGGCGCGCATCGCCAATGCGCGCTTCCTGAGCGAGCATCTGCAGGGAGTGGTGACCCCGGTGATGCCGGAGGGGCGCCGCCACGTGTTCCACCAGTACACGATCCGCGTGCCTGAAGGCCGGCGGGACGCGGTGTTGGAGGGGCTCAAAGAGCGAGGGATCGGCACGGGGGTCTATTACCCGGTGCCGGTGCACAAGCAGCGGGTCTATTTGGAGCGGGGATACCGGGTGACGCTGCCGGAGGCGGAGCGGGCGGCAGCGGAGGTGCTCTCGCTGCCGGTGCATCCGGGGTTGAGCGGCGACGACCTGGAAGCCATCGTGGCCGCGGTGAACGACCTGTGTGGGGGCGGGGGATGCTGAAAGCGGCCGTCGTCGGCGTGGGGGCCATGGGGCAGCATCACGCGCGCATTTACGACCAGATGCCCCAGACACAGCTCGTGGGCGTGGCTGACGCCAGCGCCGAGGCGGGCGCGCAGGTCGCACGCCTGCATCACACGACGGCCTATGCGGACGACCGTGAGCTGCTGGACGAGGCGCGGCCTGACGTCGTCTCGGTGGTCGTGCCGACCGAGTTTCACCACCGGGTGGCGCTGGCCGCGCTGGAGGCCGGCTGCCACGTGCTCATCGAAAAGCCCATCGCGACGACGGAGGAGGAGGCGCAGGAATTGATCGCGCGGGCCGATGCGCTGGGCCGCAAGCTGATGGTGGGGCACATCGTGCGCTTCGACTCGGCGGTGCGGGAGCTGAAGAAGCGGCTCGACGCGGGCGAGCTGGGACGGGTGTTCGAGGTACGCTGCCGGCGGCTGGGGCCGTTCCCCGCGCGGGTTCGGGACGTGGGGGTGGTGATCGACCTGGCGACCCACGATCTGGACATGATCCGCTATCTGACGGGCCAGGAGGTGGTGCGGGTCTATGCCGAGACGGAGAAACAGATTCACTCGGACTATGAGGATCTCTTGATCGGCGCGGTGCGCCTGGCCGATGGCACGGTCGGCGTGCTGGACGTCAACTGGCTGACGCCGACCAAGATTCGCGAGCTGACGGTGACGGGCGAGCGGGGCATGTTCCTGGTCGATCACCTGACGCAGGACCTGTATTTCTACGAGAATGCCGAGGCGAATCAGGAGCGGTGGAGCGCCATTAGCATGCTGAGGGGCGTCAGCGAGGGGTGCATGATCCGCTACCCTGTGCAAAAGTATGAGCCGTTGCGGGCAGAGTTGGAAAGCTTTGTGCGCTCGGTGGCGGAAGATACGCCGGTGCCGGTCGACGGCCGGGATGGCCTGATGGCCCTGCGGCTGGCCCGCGCGCTGGTGCAGTCGGGGCGCGAGAAAAGGGCCATAGCTCTCTAGAGGTGTGCGGGGTATGAAAGAGGTCCTATTAGGGGCGATTGACGCCAAGACGGCGAACGTGGCGATGATCGGCCTGGGGTACGTGGGCCTGCCGGTGGCCTGCACGTTCGCCGATGCCGGTTTCCCGGTGGTGGGTTTGGATCGCAACCGGGAGAGGGTCGATCTGATCAACCGGGGTCTCTGCCCCATCGAGGGTGAGGAGCCGGGGCTGGCAGAGCTGCTGGCGCGCGTGGTCTCCGAGGGCCGTCTTCGGGCCACGGTCGATTACGGCGTCTGCCGCGATGCCCGGATCGTGTTGATCGCCGTGGACACGCCGGTCGATCCGGCGACGAACAGGCCGGGCTACGAGGCGCTGAAAAGCGCGCTGGCGGACTTGGGCCGCAATCTCTCTCGCGGCACGCTGGTGATCGTCGAGTCGACCATCGCGCCGGGGACGATGGCCGGCGTGGTGCAGCCGATCCTGGAGGAGACCTCGGGGCTGCGTGTGAACGACGACTTTTACCTGGTCAATTGCCCGGAGCGGGTGATGCCGGGGAAGCTGCTGGCCAATCTCCGCAACATGCACCGCGTGGTGGGTGGGATGAGCCCGCAGGCGGCGGAGGTGGCCGTGCGCTTCTATCGCCACGTGGTGCAGGCCGATCTGGACGCGGTGGACTGCCTGACGGCGGAACTGGTCAAGACGATGGAGAACGCCTATCGCGACGTGCAGATCGCCTTCGCCAACGAGATGGCGCTGCTGTGCGAGGATATGGGAGCCGACGTGTGGCAGGTGCGCGAGCTGGTGAACAAGTCGCCCTATCGGCTGATGCACCTGCCGGGCGCCGGGGTGGGAGGGCACTGCATCCCCAAGGACCCCTGGCTGCTCATCGCCGGCGCGAGCGAGGGGTTCGAGCCGCGGCTGATTCCCACGGCCCGGGCGGTCAACGACGGGATGCCATTGCACGTGGCCGATCTGACGGTGGCGGCGCTGCGGGAGGCCGGGGTGGACGTGGTCGGGGCGCGGGTGGCCGTGCTGGGCTATGCCTATTTGGAGAACTCGGACGACACGCGCAACAGCCCCAGCGAGGCGCTGGTGGCGCGGCTGCGAGAGTTGGGGGCCGAGGTTGTCGTCCACGACCCCTACGTGCCGGGCTATCAGGGTGATCTCGACGGCGCCGTCAGGGACTGCGACGCCGTGGTGGTGATGGTGGCGCACGATGCGTATCGTGCGCTGGACCTGGAACGGCTGAGGCGGCTGGTGCGCATGCCGGTGCTGGTGGATGGGCGGCGGGTGATCGAGCGGGAGCGTGCGGAGGCGGCGAGATGGAATTATCGGGGTGTTGGCATAGGTGGGATTACCGGGAG
>CAZWPV010000201.1:0-5626 GCA_964635485.1 uncultured Anaerolineales bacterium | reverse complement strand
TCCAATCTCTAAGAACCGCCGCACCAGCCCGACCCCGTTTTCCGTCAGATCCAGCCCGTCATACGCTCCAACCTCCGGCACAGGTTCCCCCAGCCGCAGGTACCACTCATCGGAGAGATAGGCGAAATTGCCCCCCAACTTCTCGCGCAGCCGCACTTGCCAGGCCGTGACCTGCTTGTAGACCAGTCGCATCTCGGCGTCGGTGTGCACGCGGCACTTGCCACGATGAAACCGCGTTAACCCCACCGGCACGACGCTGACCGAAAGCACCGCCGGGTGTAGCTCGGCCAGGTCGCCGATGCTGGCATCCAGATGTGGGCCATCGTTGAGGCCGGGCGTGACGACGATCTGCGTATGCACCTCGATATCGAGCTCGGCAAGGCGGCGCAACTGTTCCATCACGTCGGGGGCACCTGGGTTGCGCAGCACGCGACGGCGCAGGTCGAGATCGGTGGCGTGGACCGAGACGTAGAGCGGGCTGAGATGCTGCTCGTCGATACGCACCCAATCATCCTCGTCCAAGTTGGTCAGCGTGATATAGCTACCGGTGAGAAAAGAGAGACGATAGTCATCATCCTTGATGTAAAGAGACTGACGTAAACCGGGCGGCATCTGGGCCACAAAGCAGAACTCGCAGCGGTTATTGCAGCGGCGAATGCCATCGAAGGTCAGCTCGGCAAAGTCGAGACCCAGAGGCTCGTCATAGCGCCGCTCAGCCTCGACGGTGAGCGCCCGGCCCTCTCGCCGCACACCTAACGCCAAGCGCTCCTCGGCCGCGTAGAACCGCACGTTGATGACGTCGCGCAGCGCGTGGCCGTTGATGGTGAGCAACTCGTCCCCGGCCCGCAGGCCGATCCGCTCGGCCAGGCTGCCGGAGGCGACGGCGGAGATCCTGCCTCCCTCGCCCTTGCAGGGAGAGGGCTGGGGTGAGGGTTCACTCATCGTCCTACTCTCCCCCACCGACCGCAAGTGGTCGGCTCCCTCCCTGAGAGTGAGGGGAGATCGCTCGCTCCTCGACAAGTCGCTCCACCACCGATATCACCTGCTCGATGCTCAGATCTGTCGTGTCCAGCACGACCGCGTCCTCGGCCGCGCGCAGCGGTGAGGCCTCTCGGCTGCTATCGATCTCGTCACGGCGGCGCATCGAGGCCAGCACGGCCTCGTACCTGCTCTCCTCGCCCCGGGCCATTTCCTCCTGCCAGCGACGGCGCGCCCGCTCCTCGACGCTGGCATCGAGATAGATCTTGAGATCGGCATCGGGCAGGACGACGGTGCCGATGTCGCGCCCCACCATCACCACGCTTCCGCACTCGGCCACGCGCCGCTGCTGGCGCACCATCTCCCTCCGCACACCTGGATAAGCCGAGACCTGAGAGACGTTGCCGTTCACCGCCGGTGTGCGAATCTCCCACGTGATGTCCACGCCATCGGCCAGAACGGTGTACTGCCGACCATCGTCGGCGGTCGGCGGCGTGACGTCGATGCGCAACTCGCCCGCCAGCGCCGCCACCGCTGCTTCGTCCTCGATGGGAATTCCTCTATCCAACGCCGCCCAGGTCACGGCGCGGTACATCACGCCGGTATCGAAATAGAGATAGCCCAGCCGCCGGGCGAGCAGCTCGCCGACCGTGCTCTTGCCCGAGGCAGCCGGGCCGTCGATGGCGATCGTAGATATCTTCAACCGGACTTACCTCGACGCCAAGAGTTCTTCGACTCTCTCGTGGATCTCCTCCGCGCTCCAGCGCTGCTCGCCGTCGAGCAAGAGCGCCCGTGGATTATCGATCAACCATTCGTCGTGCAGACTTTCGAGCTGGAGAAGATAGTCCAATGGGATGCCGCTTTCCTCCACCCGATCGCGCACCTTGATGCGCTCCATACACACCTGGGCCGGCGTGCGCAGGTAGAGGACCAAATCGGGCTCGACGCAATAGTTCGCGACCAGGAACTTCCATAGGCCGCAATAGACCTGGTATTCGGGGGCAGTCATCAAACCCGTGCGGTAGCAGTTCTCGGCAAAGATGTACCGGTCGCAAAAGACCGATCGCTCCAGCACGACCCGGCTGTGATCGGTGTAGGCCAGCACCTCCTTCCACGTCTTGGCGCGGGTGATGAACGCGCAGATCTGGAACGTGAACGCCCAGCGCTTGGTGTCGCTGTAGAAAAGCTCCAGCATGTTGGCGGCAAACCCCTCCCGCCAAGCCGCCGTCGGCTCTTCGATGAAGTCGAAAGCTTCAGACGACGCCAATGCCTTGCCCACCGTGGTTTTCCCGGCACCGATATTACCCTCGAGTAGGATCATCAGCCTGTCATCCTTTTTTAATTCAGCCATCAATAAAGCTCCTCTGTCTGACTGTCTTGGGTGGATAAACCGATCCGGCCCAGGTCAATGCGTCGCGCAGGCAATGCAGGGATCGAACGCCCGCACGACCCGCCCGACGGCGTGTTCCAACTCCATATCCACCTTCTCAGCGGTGACGTACCGCTCCGCCGCCACGCGTAGCGCGCGCTCGATGGCACGCACGTTGTGCACGGTAGGGATGATGAACTCGGCCTTAGCGACCAGCCCATCCTCGATGAGGTAGTGATGGATCAAGGGACCGCGCGGCGCCTCGACCAGGCCGTAAGCCTCTCCGTCCCGCAGCGTGTAGCCAACGTCGGTATCCTCTCTGTCGAGCGGATCGGCCAGGATCTCCATCGCCCGCTCCAGCGCATAGACCAATTCGATGCCGCGCGCCAGGTCGTACAACAACAGCGCATGCGTCGGCTGCCCGAATGCCATGCGGAAACGGGCCAGATATTCGTCAGCGCGCGGCGTGCCCATGTGGCGCGCCATGTTGATGCGCGCCAGGCTGTTGGCCCGCAGCACCTCGCCACCATAGCTGGTCTGTCCCGCGTAGCTGTAGTCGGTCTCCTCGTACTCGAGAAAGTCCCGAAAGTCGCGGGCGGGAAAGACGTCGCGCACGACACCGCCTGCATCCATCACACGGATGTTGCCGCCCGTGTAATTGGGCCGGCTGTCGGTGACGGCGGCGATGTAGCAGGCGGGCGCGTCATCGCCCCAGGTGCCGATGCGCTCCCGCAGCGCCAACGACTGCTCCCAGTAATAATCGAACAGCTCGCACGCGATGGGCAACACCGCCTCCACCTCATCCCGCATCGCCGCAGCAGCCTCCGGCGCGACGCCACTCGTCACCCCGCCGACGACTGCCTTGACCGGATGGATGAACTGCCCACCCGCCGTGGTGATCAGGTCGGTGCCCGCCTTGCGCACACGCAGCACCCGCGTGGCGAGCAGCGCACTCTCCTCTCCCACATCCCCGTCGGCCAGTGAAAAGATAGAGGCGATCCCCAACCGGTCGGGCATGGTAAAAATAAAGAGGGAAGTGGCCTGGTTCTGCACGATCTGGCCCAGTAGCAGCAGCTCGCGAATCTTGAGCGCCAGCGGCGGCGGCGTGACCTCGAAAACGTTCTCCAGCGCCTTGACCGCCGCCACATGATGCGCCGTCGAGCAGACGCCGCAGATACGCGGCACGATCACGGGCATCTGCTCCGCCGGGACGCCTTGCACGAAATACTTAAAGCCGCGGAACTCCATCGCCTGAAAATGGGCGGAGACGACCTCACCACCCTGCACCTCGATGACGACCTGGGCGTGACCCTCAATGCGGCTCAGTGGAAACGTCAGCGTCGGCATCCTACAATACCTTCTCCTTCGGCCTGGAGCGCCCATCGTCAGCATAATCCGAAAACTGGAACAGGAACAATGCCAACTGCGGCGAGCGCAAGCCTGCCTGGACCTCCTCCGGTGGGACGTCCGTCAGCGCGGCAAAGACGCGCCCGATGCTCTCGAACCACGCGCTCGACTCCTTCTCGATCAGCGCGTCCGATGGACCCCGGCAGCCGACGCACGGATGGCCCGCGCGCGGGCACGGCGCGCGGCAGCCGCCACGCGTCGAGGAGCCGATACACAGGTAGCCCTGGTTGATCAGACACACGTCGGGCAGCACCTCACCCCGCTGAAAGCCGAGCAAGTGCTCCGGGCGCATATCCTTCAGCTTCTTGCGCCCGCACTCCTGGCACACGATGCGGCTGGGCTTGAAATCGGGCAGGTCAAAGAGGATGGCCATAAAGAGTTCCGGCGTGGGTGGGCAGCCGGGCAGGTAGCGGTCGACCTCCACGAACGCGTCGATGGGATGGCAGCGCGGCAACAGGCGGGGCACGTGCCGCCGCCCCTCCTCGGCGATAAAGAGCTCGCGCACCGCATCCCGGTCACCCAAAGACGCCACGCCGCCGGAGATGGCACACGTCCCCACAGCCACTACCTGGCCCGCATGCCGCACCGCGCGCCGCAGGTTGTAGAGGTCCTCGTCGTTGCGCACGCCGCCGCTCACCAGCAGCACGTCTACCTCGGGCACGTCGTAGGCCGAGATGACCAGCGGCATGTAGACCAGCTTGTAGCGGTCTACCCACGCGTCGGCGTTGAGGAGCGAGACCTCACATCCGGCGCAGCCGGATAGTTGCAAGACAGCGAACTTGTCCATGTCACTGCGTGAGCAGGCGCACTGTGTGTTCCAACAGGCCCGAATCGAGCCGCTCTCCGTGCCCTGGCACTAGCACGTCGAAATCGAACCGAGAGAGCTTGCGAACAGAGGCGGGCCAGGCTTCCAGATCGGCATCGGCCGTGTTCCCCACACTATCCCAGCCAATGATCATACAACCGCCAAACAGAATCTTCCTGTTCAAGAAATAGACGACCACGTTGTCCGGCGAATGAGAGGGCCCCGGATAATAGACCTGCACGGCCTCGTCCCCAAACTGTAACACCAACCCCTCGCCTATCGGGAACAGATGGTCCGGGGGAACGTACGGCAGCGTCTCGTGAGCCCGGTAATACCGCTCATACTCTGGTCCTTCCAACCAACCCAGGGTCTGGGCCCGCATCTGCTCCCCCCGCTCTTCAAGCAGTTCAACCGTCAGATCCGCGCCATAGACCGGGATTCCTGCCTCGATCAGATAGCTGTTGCCCCCCAGGTTATCGTGGTGAAACCCGGTATTGATGGCGATGATCTCCCGCCAGCCCAGGCGATCCCGGACCCAATCCAACACAGTCCGCGTGGCCTCCGGCGTATAGGGTGTATCGACCAGCACCAGGGTCGAATCGGCCATCTCGACGATCATCGAGTTGGCAGCCCAGGGAAATGAATGGGTGATGACGTAAACCCCATCTTGTATCTTTCGGAGAAACAGATCCTCTTCGATGTCGAAACGCTCGTACGAGCCCGGCACCACCGACGTTGCCGGGACGGGAACTTGCGTAGGTGCGAATGTCGGTTCAGCCCGCTTTCCTCCACATCCAGCCAGGAGAAAAACGCACACGGTCAATAGAGCAACTTGAATCAACTGTCTTTGAGTCATCAGACCTCCGGGATATAGAAGGGAGCCGAGCAATAGTATACCACGCCGCCCGCGCACTGCCAAGAAAAACGGGGGGCGGTACCCCATGCGCGTCAAGCTAAGGGTCCAGAGGCCCAGGGTTGTTGTGAAGCTGGGTGGGCCAACCGCCTCATAGGATCTGACGAGCCTTCAGGGAGCGGTACGCCCCACTGCAGGTCATCAGAAGACGCCC
>CAZWPV010000200.1:0-5668 GCA_964635485.1 uncultured Anaerolineales bacterium | reverse complement strand
AACTGGATAGACTAAAGTCGGACTTTATCGCCATTGCCTCCCACGAACTGCGCACACCTTTAGGTCTGATCCTGCTCTATGCCGCCATGCTCCGTGAGCAGATGGGAGATGCCGAGGGCCAACAGTTGGACGCGGTGGTGCGGGCTGCGATGCGTCTCAGGCACATCATCGAGACGATGCTCAACCTGCGTTACTTGGAGACCGGCGAGATAAAGCTTTCCCTCGAGCCCTTCGATCTGCGGGCCGAGGTGCGGGATGCGTGTGAGGATTACGAGGCTATCGCAGAGTCGAGTGGGTTGACGCTGGCGACCGACTTGCCGGGCGGAGAGGTCGGCATCTTGGCCGACAGGGAGAAGGTGCGGGTGGTGCTGGATAACTTGATCTCCAACGCGGTCAAGTTCACCCCGGCTGGCGGGCGGGTGCAGATATCGTTGGCTCGCCGGGGCGATGGCGTGGAGATCGCGGTGGCGGATACGGGTATCGGCATCCCCGTTGATGAGTTGGACCACATTTTCGATCGCTTCTATCAGGTAGAGGATCACATGACGCGCCGCCACGGGGGCATGGGGTTAGGCCTTTCTATCGTCAAAGGGTTGGTAGAGTTACATGGCGGGCAGGTGTCGGTTGAGAGCAGGCCCGATCGTGGCAGTCGCTTTAACGTGTTACTGCCCGTGAGTGTCGCCGGGAAACAGCTTGCGATGGCTGCGGGCTTTGACGAAAGTGGAGGTTGACGCAGCTTCTGCGTTGCGTTGGTGATGTCAGGCGCGTGTGCAAATTACTGAAAAACTGGGGGAGTATGAAGGTATGGCAGAGCTGACTTGTCGTTATTGTGGCCGTCCTATTGCTGTGCCAGCGTCAAAGTGTCCCTGGTGCGATGAGACGATCATGGTCATCTGTGCTAGCTGCAAAGCCTATACCGATGATCAGAAGTCGCACTGCGAGCATTGTGGTGCGCCGCTCCAGCCGGACAGTCGGGATCGCCTCGTGCTGCAGGCACATCACCCGGATCTGGCGCGTTTAGTTCAGGATCAGGAGCGATCCCAGTTGGTTGCCAGTTCGGTGGTCATCACACATCTCAACGATTTTTTCTACAAGAGCGAGGGGCACAAGACAGTGCTGGCAAAGTTGTTCGGCTCTGCCGATGAGCCACGGGCGGTTGCTGCCGGTGTGCTCTTTTCCGCCTATGCCTATCTGGCTCAGAAGAAATACTGTGCGGTGCGAGTGCGGGTTGGGAGTGAGGGCGAGGAGGTCACCTCAGTGGCTCGGCTGCGGGCCTGGGATGGCCAGCAGAGTATCGAGGGGGCGTTAGCCGAGCGAACAGAACGGGCGTTCACCACTCGTGAGGCTACCGAAAAGGCACTGCGCGACCTGATGGAGTTTCGCGTAATGTCGGTGGACTCGGGTGTTTTTTTGCGAGCGCCCAAGGCGCGCAACCTTCCAGTGCGTTCCGCCTTTGCCGCCATTGATCAACTGGCGCGCGTGACTGTGCTCCCCGAGCACGACCCTGTGGAGGCTAGCCGTGCCACGTATCGCCTGCTGTCCGCCTTTGTAGATGAAAATGCAAAGCGGGCCAAGACACTCGCCTCAGAGATAGTGTTAATATTACGCGATTTTGAGGCCTACGCGTGAACCTACCCTGGCAGTCTGAGGCAGTGGAGGAGGGGGCCGGGGTGGGGCGAGAGGCTGGGTATACCCGGCCCTTTTTTATTGCCATGGCCTCCTCTTTTTTGCTGTTCTTTAGTTTTCTGGCGATTTTTCCCATATCCCCACTTTATGTCAGCGAGGTGGGTGGATCTTCTGCGGACAACGGTCTGGCGACCTGGGTCTTTGCTCTGGCTGCCCTGCTCACGCGCCCTCTGGCAGGCCTTCTGGCTGATCGCTGGGGACGTAAGCCGGTTTTGGTGCTGGGGGCGGTCTTTTTTGGCAGCGGACCGGCTCTGCACGCCCTCGCCTCCAACGTTCCTCTGCTGCTTGCGGTCAAGGTTTTTCACGGTGTTGGCCTGGCCTGTTTCACGACGGCTTACCAGGCATTCATCACCGGTTTGCTGTCCCTCGATCGCTATGGTACGGGGTTGGGGTTGGCCAATATCGCGTCGTCGCTCGCCATGATCGTGGCGCCACTCTTTGGTGAGTGGATGGTTGCGAGATTTGATTTCCGGACGTCCTTCTTGACCTTTAGTGCAGTTGGTGGGCTTGGATTTTTGACCGTGTTGCTGTTGCCTGGCCAGAGTGGCGCTTTTGCGCGCCAATCGTCTTTGGACGGTGGAGGCCCGGTGGAGGCGCTGCGGCAGCGGGGTGTGCGAGTGGGTGGGCTGTGGATGGCGCTGCTGGGGGTGCCCTTTGGTGCGTTTACCACTTTTCTGCCGCTGTTGGCCAGCACGCGAAATTTAGGCGGTGCGGGGCTGGCCTTTTCTGTCTATGCACTGGCCAATACGCTGGCGCGCCCGCTTGCCGGGTTCGTCGTAGACCGGTGGGGCCCTCGCGGTGTGACGTTCATGGGCCTTGGGCTGGTTGGCCTGACGGCGGCTGGATTGGCTGTGGTGGTCGAGGAGTGGGCCCTGATGGGCTTGTCCGCGCTCTTTGGGGTCGGTTTTGGGGCAGCCACTGCCGCCTTGGATACCATCGTTCAGTCAAGCGTCCGCGAAGCGCTGCGTGGAGGCGCTGCCGCAATCCAGTATACGGCCTTTGATACGCTGGTTGGTTTCGGCACGTTGGGCTTGGGTCTGGTGGCCGACGCGGCGGGATATGGTATGATGTACGGTGTCGTCAGCGGCGTCGTGCTGCTGGGCGCGGTGGCCGGCGGGATAGTTTGGCGGATGGCGCAGGAACGACCTTAGCCCAATCCCTCAGCTTGATTGGGGAACGATACGCCCGCATCCCGGCTCTGCCAGGATTTCTCCATCGGCGTATACCTCTTGGCCTCGCAGAAATACCTGCTTCACATACCCTTTTACCCTGCGGCCCTCGAAGGGCGACCATCCGCACTTGGTCTGCAGCGGCTGCTCGCCGATGACCCACTCCACGTCGGCGTCCACCAGTGTCAGGTCGGCGTCGTAGCCGGGAGTGATACGCCCCTTGCGCTCCAGCCCGAAAGCGCGGGCCGGACCTTCGGCTATCAGGATGGCGATATCTCCCAATCCTAACTTCCCCGCGTGGACGGCCGTCATCAGCAGCGGCAGCGCGGTTTCCAGGCCCGGCACGCCGGAGGGCGGGGTGGGGCTGCGCTTCTCCTCCAGCGTGTGGGGCGCGTGGTCGGTGGCGACACAGTCCACGACGTCCAGGTTTTCCCACAGCGCGTCGACGTCCTTCTGCAGGCGCAGCGGCGGGTTCATCTGCCCCAATGTGCCCAGGCGCGCTTCGTCCCCGGCGGTGAGGAACAGGTGATGGGGTGTCGCCTCGCAGGTGACGGCTACCCCCCGCGCCTTGGCATCGCGGATGAGGGCCAGCTCGTGTGCTGTCGAGGCGTGGCAGACGTGCAGCCGGGTGCCGAACCGCTCGGCCAGGGCGAGCGCGCGCGAGACGGCTAGGGCGGCGCAGATCGGCGGGCGGCGCTGGCCCAACCTGGCGAAATGGGTGACCGCCTCCTCGTCCTCGGCGTGCACGGCGACCACGCCCGGATAGCGTTGAAAGTGCTCCGTCTGCCCCGCCAGATCGGCCACCAGCAGGCTGCCGGTGCTGGAGCCCATGTAGAGCTTGAGCCCCACGGCGTTCTCCGCCTCGGCGACCTCCCCGGCGTTGTCCGCCGTCGCGCCGACGAAAAACCCCACGTCGCAGACGACCTTGGACGCGGCCAGGGTCTGCGCCTGCGCCAGCGTCTCGCGGTCGGTGAGCGCGGGTGTGGTATTGGGCATCGCCAGCACCGTGGTGAACCCGCCCGCCAGCGCCGCGCGCGTGCCGGTGGTGAAATCCTCCTTGTGCTCGCCGCCGGGCTCCCGCAGGTGGACGTGGGGGTCGATCAGGCCGGGGAACACCAGCAGCCCCGTGGCGTCCACGACGCGCGCGCCGGGCGGGGTGCTCAGGTCTGCTCCGACGGCGGCGATGGTCTGGCCCTCGATGAGTATGTCTTGCCGTTGGGCGTCCTGGGGGGTTATCAGGGTTCCCCCCCGGATCAAGATGTTTTGCATTCCGTCCTCCAAAGCGGCGCGGAGTGGATGATGCGGCTCGGCGTCGCTATCCAATCCATCTTTTGATCGTGTTCGGCGCGGGGAAGCTCGTCCACCAGGCACTGGCCGAAGGCCACGCCTACCCGGAGGGCGGGCGTGGTGGGGAGAAAGCGGTCGTAGTATCCGCCGCCGAATCCCAGCCGCCCCCCGCGCCGGTCGAAGGCCACGCCGGGCACCAGCGCCACGTCGACCTCGGCGGGATCGATCACCGGCAGGTCGGCGGTAGGCTCCAGCATGCCGAAGCGATGGCGCGCCAGATGATGGGGATCGTAGGGGTGGAGCACCAGGTGCTTTCCCTCGATGCGGGGCGCGACCCAGCGGGCCTCGGGGAGCAGGTCGAGGAGCGGGCTCAGGTCGGGCTCGTTGCGGAAGGCGAAGTAGGTGAGGATGGACGGGGGGGTAGTTGGTTGGGTGAGTAGTTGGGTAGTTGGGTAGTTGGGTAGTTGGCCTGGAAGCCAGTGCGCCAGCCGTCGGCACAGCGCGGCGGAGGCGGCGGCGATCTCCTCGGCCGGGAGGCACTCGCGCAGGGTGCAAAAGTGGGTGCGCAGTTCGGATTTGTCCATCATCGGATAGGCAGCCGCCGCCCGGTGGCGGTGCGCCGGGCCTGGCCAAAGTCGCGCAGGCCGTCCAGTTGCTCCACGTCGAACACCGGCCCGTCCTGGCAGACCAGGAAGCCATCCAACGCGCACTGCCCGCAGATGCCAAAGCCGCACTTCATGTATCGCTCCAGGCTCAGTTGGCCGGGGAGGCCTTTCTCGCGGCACAGCCTGTGGGCAGCGACGAGCATCGCTTCCGGGCCGCAGGCGTAGACGGCGAACTGTGGGTGCTCGTCGGCGAACATCGAGATGGCCTGGGTGACGTGGCCCTGATGGCCGCGTGTGCCGTCGTCGGTGGTGAGGATGACGTCTACGCCCAATGCCTCGAAATCGCCGACGCAGGCGAGCTCGTTCTCGGTGCGCGCGCCGAGGGCCACCGTGACCGGGACGTCCCGCTCGACGGCGCGGGTGGCGAGGAAGCGCATCGGCCCCACGCCGCATCCGCCGCCCAGGAGCAGCGCGGGCCCGTCCTCGTGCAGAGAGAAGCCTCGTCCGTAGGGGCCGCGCCAGCCCACAGGGTCGCCCACCTTGCGCTGGTGCAATCTCATCGTGAACGGCCCCACGCCGGCGACGGTGACCGTCAGTGGGGCGGGGTGGGCGATGGACATTGGTTTTTCGTCCAGCCCCGGCAGCCAGAGCATCACGAACTGCCCCGGCTCGGCGTCCGGCAGCTCGGCGTCCAGCACGAAGGTGCGAATGGTGAGCGTGTCTTCGCGGATCTCGCGGATGGGTACGGTCTGCGGCAAATCCAAGATCGTCTCCTGTGCTAGAGGAAGGCGAGAGCCTTTCCTCGAAGCTCGTCCAAATCGTCGTAACCGTGCCGTTCCATGTACGCCTGCACTTCGGTGCACGCCTCGTGGAAGACCTCGACCCCGCGATAGGCAACCGCCGAGCCGATGCCGACGGCGG
>CAZWPV010000199.1:0-5670 GCA_964635485.1 uncultured Anaerolineales bacterium | reverse complement strand
CACCTCGACCGCGAGGGGACAGTAGGCTTGAGCAACCTCAAGTTGCGCGCGCACGAGGGCTGCGTCGTCGCGCTGGGCTAATTTTCCTTTTCGTTGGCCTCCGTGTCTCCGTCGATGGGGACCATGTAGTGGAACCCGTCCGGCCCTAACTTGCGTGTCAACTTGGCCATGATCAACTGCACCTTGTCGTCGGGGCCGGGGATAAAGTAGGGCTTGCCATCCTTGCCTAGCGGGATCGGCTCATCGCAGGCATCGGGGTCGGCGTCGCCCAGCACGTGCATCGCGTCGCGGTAACCGGGATCGGGCCGGAAGCCCAGATCCTTGGCGTAGGCGATCGCCTCACGGATGATCTTGACCGCCAAGTTGGGATCGGCTTTGATCAACTTCTGGCGAGATTTCATATCGTCCCGCACTTCCTTGTACTCTTTCACAGAGTCCAGCATCCTGCTAAAGGCGGCCTTGACCCCCAGGCAACCCAGGTCGACTAGGAACGCACCGATCACAACCTGGCCGGTGGGCGACTTGCGGGCCACCAAAATCTGCACGATCTCGCTCGTGTCCCGCCAATTTTGGGTCACGAGGCACTCGTGCAGCGGCCAGTCGGCGGACGCGCGCAACTGCGCGCGCCGCCCCTTGGGTGCCGATGCTACTGCTTGCCGCTTAGACTTGCGCTTGGCTGCCTTGCGCTGAAGCTTCTTCTGCCGTCGCTTTGCCGATGGTCTAGCCATATCTCCTCCTATTCATCATCGCCGTGCCACAGCTCCCGTAGCCGGTGTGCGGCCAGCTTGGGACGGCGATCCCGCGTAAAGACGCCCTTCAGGTTCATCCCACCCATGCGGTGCACCGCCTGGCCGGTCTTGAAGTCGCACAGGTTCCACACGTGCTGCCCCACCACGAAGGGTTTGCTATCCAGCAGCTCGATGTAGCGGGCCAGCATCTCGGCCTGGTACTCCTCGCTGAACATCTCCGGCGGCTGGGCGTGGTGGCCGGGGATGGTGTCGGCGCCGAATTCCGAGAGAATCAGCGGCTTGGGGAACTTTTGGTGGAGCACGTCGAGCTCGGCCGACAAGAGCTCGCATCCCTCGTCCAATCGTCCCATCTGCGTGTACCAGCCAAAGTAGCGATTGAGACACACCACGTCGCAGAACTCGAACGCTTCCTCGCCCAGGCCCAGGTAGCTGACCACCGTCGCCGGGCGGGTCGGATCGAGCGACTTGGCCAGGTCGTACAGCTCGCGGAAGAATCCCTTCGCCTCCGGGCGGGCAGAGTGCGGCTCGTTGGCCAGGCTCCACATGACGACGCTGGGGTGGTTCTTGTCGCGGGCGATCATCTCTTGCACGTACTGGCGGCACAGCGCCAGCCGCCGCTCCAGCCCTTCCTCGCGGAAGAAAAGGCCCACCGCCGGCGTCTCGTCGATGACGAGAAAGCCCAGCCGGTCGGCCAGGTCCATCATCTGCTCGGAGTAGGGATAATGCGTGGTGCGGAAGGAGTTGGCGCCCACCCACTTCATCAGCGCGTAATCCTTGACCACCACCGCCAGCACCAAGCCGCGCCCAGTCACCGGAAAATCCTCGTGCCGGCCAAAACCTAGCAGCTTGACTGGCTTGCCGTTGAGCAGCAGCGCGTCGCCATCTACCGCGAACGTGCGGATGCCGATGGGGAGCGTGTAGCGATCCATGATGCTATCCGCATCCATCAGTTCCACCGCCAGGTCGTAGAGGTTGGGCGCGTCGGGCGACCACAGCGCCGCGTCGGGCACGCTCAAAACCGCCTCGTCCGAAGCCGCGCCCTCCACCGCGACCTCCGCGCCGTGTCCGCGCAGCACAAAGCGTGCTGACGACTCGCCTGCTTCCGACGGACTGGAACAGTCCGCGCGCACGCGCACCAAACCATTGCTTCCTTTTATCTCTGTCACTACCGTCAGGTCGTCGAGACCGCCGTGCGGCGTGGCGTAGAGCAGCACCGGGCGGTGGATGCCGCAGAAGGGAAAAAAGTCGAAGGAGGCAGGCGGGTACGGGCTGTGGGCGGTGAAGGCGTCCAGCGAGTCGGTGGGGACGTTGCCCGGCGGGACGCGGTCGGGGGCCAGTTCCCCCTCGACGCGCACCACCAGCAGGTTCCCCTCGGGTTTTAGGTGGGGCGTCACGTCGAACTCGAAGGGCAGGTGGCCGCCCTCGTGCTGGCCGAGCTTGACGCCGTTGAGCCACACGTCGGCCAGGTAGTTGACGGAGCCAAAGCGCACGCGAACCCGCCGGTTTTCCCAACCCCACGGCAGGTCGAAGCGGGTCTGGTACCAGGCCGGCCCGAGATAATCGCGCCAGCTTGCGAACTGGTCGTTCCAACTGGCGGGAACGGCGATGGGGCGTCCGCTGCCGAAACCCTCACCCCATCCGGCGTCCTCTCCCTGTCCGTCCGGATCGAAGCGGAAATCCCAAAACTCGGGAAGACCGACGCATTGGCGAAATGGATTCGATTGCGGATAAAGCATCGTACAACCTCCTAGACGTTACCCTCATCTCTTTCGATCGTCGCGCCCGGGGCCACTTCCAGGCGGTAGGTCGCCGACGCGCCCGCCGCCCGCAGGGCCTCCCCCAGCGGCACGGTGTCCTCCCACGGCCACAGGGCGATGATCGTGCCGCCGCTTCCTGCCCCGGCCAGCTTGGCCCCCGACGCGCCCACCTCCAGCGCGGCGGCGATCAAGCGCTCGTTCGAGTCCCCCGATCCACCCAGGTCGCGCTGGATGGCGTGGTTCTCGTTCATCAGGTGGCCCAGCGTGGGCCAATCCCGCGTCAGCAGTGCCTTCTTGCCCATGCGGGCGATCTCGGTGATGCGCTCGTAGCCCTTCACGACGGCAGGCTCACCCTCCAGCCAGCGCTCGCGGATCGGCTTGTGCACCGCGCTGGAGGCGTGCTGCACACCGGTGAAGCCCAGCACGAACGGCAGTTCCGGCGCGTAATTGGTCAAAGGCTCGATCGTGGCAAAGAGCTCGGCCTCGGCGCTGCGGTAGAACTGCTTGCCCCGAAAGTCCATGTAGTTCAACCCTCCGAAGGTGCACATGTAGGCGTCCTGGTAGCCGCACACGACCTCGAGATAGTTCAACTCGATGTGGCGCGCCCGCTCGGCCAGTTGATAGAGGCTGGAATATTCCCCCTGCCAGGCCAGGATGGCCTGCAACGTGGCGACCAGCAGCGCCGTCGAGCTTGACATGCCGCTGCTCATCGGAATTTCGCTCACGTACTCGACGCGGCAGTGAAGCGGCGGCAAACGCATATAATCGAGTATCGCCCGCGGGATGTCAAAGCGGTCACTGCGAGGCCGCAGGTCGTCGCGGCCTTTGATGGCACACTCCTCCCCGTTCGTCGCCAACACGAGTCCCTCGGCGGGCGTCACCGTCACCCGCGCGCGCATACCGACGGAGCACGAGATCACCGACCCGCCGTACATATCCGTGGGGTTGCCGATGATACCCGCCCGGCCCGGCGCCGAACAGACGACCTCCCGCTCGTCAGAACTCATACAACATTACCGTCACGTCTCTTCCCCGATGCTTCGTGCGCTCCAGCACCTGCCACTCGAGGCGACCGTAAAAGCTCATCTTTTCCGGTGTGAAAAGGTACAGCCTCTCCACGTCCAACGCCTGCGCCTCATCCATCACCGCTTGAACCAGCGCCGAGCCGACGCCTCGGTTGCGAAACTCGGGCGCGACGTACACGGCGGCCAGCCAGGGCGAGAGGTCCATCCGCGTCGGTAAATCGTGCGCGACGAGGCTCGCCGTTCCCAAGGGCGCATCTCCTTCCACAGCGACGAACGTCTCCGGGATGCAGCCGGGTATCGTTCTCTTCTCGAACTCTCTTGCGAGCGTCTCCGGGGTGGCGTCCGGCGACATCCAATGTCCCCACTGGTCATATACCCAGGCTGCCAGCGTCGGGATGGCCTCAGGACGATCGGCGAGATGTTTGACTTCCATCGACAATCCTTCCCCGGTCGCTAGACGGGATTATAACCCAGAGGTACCTCTTGCACAAACGCTATTTCTGCCTCTCTGCGTCGGCTTGCAAAAAGTGCCCGGCACGTCAGACGTGCCGGGCACTTGTACACTGTGTAACGAGCGTCCGCGCTAGACAGCCTCCAGCGCTTTCTCCGCTTTTTCGAACGCGATCTCTCCGTCGCGCGTGTCCACCTGCACCGTATCCCCCTCGCCGAACTCGCCGCGCAGCAGGGCCAGCGCCAGCGGATCCTGCACCTCGCGCTGGATCACGCGCTTGAGCGGCCGCGCCCCATAGACCGGGTCGAAACCCGTCTCGGCCAGGTGCTGCCGCGCTGCATCGGTCAGCTCGAGCGTGATGTTGCGCTCGGCCAGTAACTCGCGCAGATGGCGCACCTGGATATCGACGATGCGCACCAGATCCTCCTTCGTCAGGCCGCGGAACAGGATGATCTCGTCGACGCGGTTCAAGAACTCGGGCCGGAAGGTACGGTCCAGTTCTTCCAGCACCTTCTCCCGTGCTCCCTCCACGCCCAGCTCCTTGATCCACCGGCTGCCCGTGTTGGAGGTCATGATGACGATGGTGTTGGTGAAATCGACCGTGCGCCCGTGGCCGTCGGTCAGCCGCCCCTCGTCCAGCAGTTGCAACAGCGCGTTGAACACCTCGGTGTGTGCCTTTTCGATCTCGTCGAACAGCACCACGCTGTAAGGTCGCCTGCGCACGGCCTCAGTCAGTTGACCGCCCTCGTCGTAGCCCACGTAGCCCGGCGGTGCGCCGATGAGACGCGAGACGGTGTGCCGCTCCTGGTACTCGCTCATGTCGATACGCACCATGGCCTCCTCGGTGTCGAACAGGAACTCGGCCAGCGCGCGCGCCAGCTCCGTCTTGCCCACGCCGGTCGGCCCCAGGAAGATGAAGCTGCCGATGGGCCGGTTGGGGTCCTGTAAGCCCGCCCGCGCTCGGCGCACCGCGTTGGAGACGGCGCTCACCGCCTCGTCTTGCCCCACCACGCGCTGGTGCAGCGCGTCCTCCATGCGCAGCAGTTTTTCCATCTCACCTTCCAGCAGCTTGGAGACAGGGATACCCGTCCACTCGGCCACCACCTCGGCGATGTCCTCGGAGCCGACCTCCTCCTTGAGCAAGGGCCGCTCCCCCTGAAGCTGGCGCAGCCGCTCCTCCCGCTCGTGCAGTTGGTTCTCCAACTCGACCAGCGTGCCGTATTGGAGCTGCGACGCCCTGGCGTAATCCTGTGCCCGCTGCGCCTCCTCGATGCGGTGGTGCACCTGCTCCGTCTGCTCCTTCGTATCGCGGATGGCCTGGATGGCCGCCTTCTCCTGCTCCCAGCGCGAGCGCAACGCTGCGCTGCTTTCCTGCAGGTCGGCCAGCTCCTTCTCCAGTTTCTTCAACCGCTCCTTGCTGGCCTTGTCCTTCTCCTTCTTCAGCGCCTCGCGCTCGATCTCCAACTGCATGATGTGCCGGTCGACCTCGTCCAACTCGGCCGGCTTGGAGTCGATCTCCATGCGCAGACGGCTGGCCGCCTCGTCGATCAGGTCGATGGCCTTGTCCGGCAGGTGCCGGTCGGCGATGTAGCGGTCGCTGAGGGTGGAAGCGGCGATGACGGCCGCGTCCTGAATGCGCACGCCGTGGTGCACCTCGTACCGCTCCTTGAGGCCGCGCAGGATGCTGA
>CAZWPV010000198.1:0-5695 GCA_964635485.1 uncultured Anaerolineales bacterium | reverse complement strand
GAGGACGGGCGGGCCATCGTCGTATCGACGAGCGTGCTGCAACAGATACCCGGCCTGGGCGTGGGCGAGGAGCTGACTTTCGAGCTCGCCGGGCGTCGGTCGTCCTGGCGCGTCGTCGGCGTGCTGCTGACGACGGGGAACCTGGCGTATGTCAACGGCGCGCCTCTGGCCGAGGCCGCCGGGATGGCCGGGCGTGCCAACCGGGTGGCGTTCAAGCTCAAAGGCGGCGCCGATCCCGCCGTGCAGCAGGCGGCGGCCGAGGCGCTGGCGGCGCAGTACGAGCGTGCCGGTGCCGAGATCGACTTTATGCAGACCGGCACGGAGTCGCGCACGACCAGTCTGGTGATGGTGGACATCGTCGTGTACATGCTGCTGGCGATGGTGGTGCTGCTGGCGGTGGTCGGCGGGTTGGGGTTGGCGGCGACGATGGGGCTGAACGTGCTGGAGCGCACGCGCGAGATCGGCGTGCTGCGCGCCATCGGCGCGACCAACTGGGCGATGTGGTCCATTATCGTCTTTGAGGGCGTGGTGATCGGCCTGTTCAGTTGGGGGCTAGGGGCGCTCCTCTCTATCCCGATTGGCCGCCTGCTCAGCGGCGGGGTGGGGGTGGCGTTTTTCGGCGTGTGGCTCGATTATATCTTTTCTTACACCGGCGTGGCCTTTTGGTTGATCGTGGTGGTGATCGTTTCGGCCCTGGCCAGCCTGGCCCCGGCCCGTCGCGCTTTGCGTATCAGTGTGCGCGAGGCACTGGCGTACGAGTAAAAAGACCTTCGGGGTTTAGTAAACCCCGAAGGTCTTGGCAATGTGAAAGGCCCTGCCACAGCGGCAGGGCCTTCGATTTGTCCAGTGTATGCCGGTTACGGCTTTGGCGTCGGGGTTGGGGTCTTGGTCGGTGTCGGGGTTGGCGTCTTGGTCGGCGTCAGCGTCCTGGTGCTCGTTGTAGGTGTCAAGGTAGAACTCGTCTCTGGCGTTACCGTCTCTGTGATACTCACCGTAGGCGTTACTTCAGGGCTTGCCTCTGGCGTCTCCACTATGCTTGGCAGCGGGGTGGGCGTCGCCGGGTAGGGCGGGTAGTCCGCCAGGTCGAGCAGCCCGTCGATGGTGCTGGCTACTACCAGGTGCACTCGCGAATCGCCTTCCTTCTGCACGTAGTAATAGGTGAGGCTTGGGTTCTGGTCCCCGATCTCCAGGGTGAGCGTCGTCCCGTCCTGAAGCCCCAGTGTCACTGTGGCAGTGGGTTCGTCCAAGCCAAAGACGACCGAGTCCGCGCTGTCCAGGGCGCGTGCGGATGCCATGTTCGCTATCATGTCTGCCAGGTTGTACAGGCGGATGATGTCAGCCTCGCCTGGGGCCGGGGCAACGACCTGCCAGGCCATGCCGCTGCGCTCGACCGTCGTCGTCTGCAAGCCCTTGACCACGGTGATTCGCACCAAGTCGCTGCTGTCAAACTCCCACAGTGGGGCGAGCGTTGGTTGAGCGCCGCCCTCTGGTGGCTTTTCCAAGAGAGGCACTATCCAGATGCTGAAGGCTATCACCAGGATGGCGACGCCGAGCAATATCACTGTCGGGAGCCATGGTTTGCGCTGGTTCACTGCTTCACCTCTCTATTCTCTACTAGACTTAAAACCTGCTCCTGATTCTTCTCATCAGCCATACCCCGATGCCGGCCGCGCCGACCAGGGCCGGGATAACAAAGATGCCCAGGAAAACGACAAAGTTCTTTTGCACGTCGGTGATGAATATGTAGCTTGGCCCGGCGTCCTTGGGGCCTATGGCGATCAACCTCTCTTCTTCCGCTAGCCAGTTGATCGAGTTGAGGAAGAGTTGTTCGTTCCCCGTGATTTCGTTGACGACTTCGTTGACCACAAAGTCGGTATCGCCGACCAGGACGATACGCGTCTTTGTGCCCGAGGTCGCCACCGCACCACCGAACATCGGCCCGGACTCGATGGTCGCCACCAGGGTCAGAGGCCCTGCTGTGTCGGCGTCGTCTTGGGAGATCTCTTCACCTGTCTCGGCCCAACTGTACGCCGACGTCTCGACCAGGGAGCTGAACGTGACTCCGGAGAGTGGCTCATCCGTCTGCTCGATTGGCCGGGCGTGGAAGAAGGCCGTGACCATTTGCAGGCGGTTCAGATCGGTGGTGATCGGGCTGTAACCATAGGTCCAGGCCACCGGGATTAGCGGGTTCTGTCCTGCCCTGTTGACCTCATCCGCCGCGAAGCCATCCCCGAAGCGTACCTGCCAGTTGGACAGCACGATGTTCAGGCCCGTTTCGTAATATGGGTCCTGCATGATGAGTGCTCTGCCGCCGTTGCCCAGATACGTCTGTAGCCGCGTCAGCTCTTCGTCCAGGAGTTTGCCCTGAGGGTTGGCGATGACTATGACCGCTGCGTCGCTGGGGACGGTGTCGGAGATGATCAGGTTGAGTGTCGCTACTTGATAGTTCTGGTCGCGCAGTTTTTCGGCGACCGCCGAATAGCCATCCTCCGCGCCGTTGTTAGAGTCGCGTTCGCCGTGGCCTTGGAGGAAGTAGATCACCTTCTGTTTGTCACTCATGACCTTGAGGAGCGCGTTGGTGATTTCCTGTTCCGAAGGTGAATACTGAATCCTGGCGGTACGTTCTCCACTTTGGAGCAACAGGCCTTCGTAAGGTTCTCCGTACAGGCGCGCCCCGACCGGGTCTTGGTCAGGATCGATAATCTCGTAGGTGAGATAGTTGCTTTCGGCGAGATACTGATCGAGCAACTCCTCGAAATTCTCCCGCAGCGCGTACTCTTCGACCCGGAAGAAGCCGATGATCTTGACCTCTCTATTGATCTCGGCCACAACTTGTTTGGACTGAGGCGAGAGCGTGTGTTTCTTCAGTTCCGTGACGTCGATGCGCTGATCGAAGAATTGTTGAACCAAGTAGTTCAGCCCGATCAGGATAGCGATGAAGGCGAGGCTCATCACGGTGGCGTTGAACCCGTAGCGGGTGCCGCGTTTGGTGAGCACGGATCGCACCTGTTCTGGATTGCCCAGTATAAACAGCGCGCCCAGCAGCACTCCGCCAACCAGGAGCCCTATAGTTATAGCATCCCATCGGGCGAGCCAGACGAGCTTGCGGATGATGCCGGCTGCCAGTGCAGCTAACGAGAGGACGCCTAGAATGTAGCCGTATTCTTTGAGAAAACGTTGGATATCGCGCATCATTTACCGCCACCTCCTTGCCTGCAGTACCTGTGTGGCCAGGAACAGACTGGCAGCCACCAGGCTGAGGTAGTATAAGACGTGTTGGACCTTGATAAGCCCGTCCAGGAAGTCAAAGTAGTGGGAGAGGATGGTCAATTGGTTCAAGAACTGGCCCCACGGTGTGCCGGCGACCTGGGGACTGACGAACTGTACCAGCAGCAGCAATATGCACAGCCCAAGGCTGATGATGGCGGCGACGACCTGGTTGCGGGTGAACGTCGAAGTCAGTGTGCCAAGAGCCAGCAGGGCCGCTCCAAGCAGGAAGAACCCCAGATATCCACTGACCATCGTGCCAAAGTCGGGATCGCCCAGCGCCATCATGACGAGTGGCTGGTAGAAGCTGATGACGATGAGCAACAGGAAGAGGATCACGCTGGCCAGGTACTTGCCTATGATCAGCTCCCAGTCGCGCACTGGGGCGGTGAGCACCAGTTCCAGCGTTCCTGAACGCTGCTCCTCTGCCAGCAGGCGCATCGTCACCATGGCGGTGTAGAAAATGAGGAGGAAGAGGGTGTAGTAATTGCCCAGCGCGACGTCCACCCCGGCCTGCCGGACCTGGTCAACGATGATGTAGAAGACGTATCCCTGCACAATCAAGAACGCCGCCGTCGTCACGTAGGCAATGGGAGAACTAAAGTAGGCATACAGTTCTCGTTTCGTGATCGTCCACACGTTATTCATATTCTTCCTCCTCGCCTGGCCTTGCCAGAGGCGCGCCGGTGAGATCCTCTATGGTTGCGCCCTCCGTCAGCTTGAGAAAGATCTCCTCCAGGCTCATTTTCATCGTGCCGAGTTCTAGCAGGTCCCAGCCTTGCTCCGTGACGGCGCGAGCCAACTCGGCGCGGTTATCGCGTCCCTGGGCACAGGAGACCGAGTAGGCGCCGTCCTCAACGGGTTCGACGCTGAGCACGCCGTCTACGCGCTCCAACACGCTGGTGGCTTGCAGATTGCCGACGCCGCCGATGCGTACCAGCACGCGATCTGTTTCCTGCACACGCTCGGTCAGCTCCTGCGGTGTTCCCGATGCTACGATCTCACCGTCGTTGATGATGAGCATACGGCTGCAGGTCTGGCTGACCTCGGAGAGGATGTGAGAGCTGAGGATGATGGTGTGCTCTTGGCCGATGTCCCTGACAAGCTCTCGCACGTCGGTCACCTGCCGGGGATCGAGGCCGATGGTGGGCTCATCGAGGATCAGCACTTTGGGGTCGTGGAGAATGGCCTGCGCCAAGCCGACGCGCTGGCGGAACCCCTTGGAGAGCTGGCTGATGGGTTGGCGCGCGCGAGCCGTGGTGCCGGTGGCCTCCATAGCCCGCCCGATGGCTTGGGTCTTGTTCTCCAACTGGCGCAGATCGGCCATATAGTTCAGATAGGCCTGCACGGTCATCTCGGGGTAGAGGGGCACCGTCTCCGGCATGTAGCCGACGCGGCGGCGCACCTCCAGCGAGTCGTAGAATACGTCATAGCCCGCGACGCGTGCCGTGCCAGAACTGGCGGGCAGGTAGCCGGTGATGATACGCATCGTCGTCGACTTGCCTGCACCGTTGGGCCCCAGGAAGCCGACGATTTCCCCCTTGGCTACTTGGAAATTGACGTTGTGGACGGCCCGAACAGGGCCATAGTACCGGGTTAAGTTTTCTACTTCGATCATACCAGTTCACCTCCTGATCAGACAAAACAAAGAGCACTGGATGACAATGCTCCTAGATACATGAGATTGTTGTGAGATGGTCTATAACCAAGGCATACTTATACCATCACTAGAGAGAGTTGTCAAATGGAGCTGGAGCGTCACCAACCCTCCTTTTTCACCGGGAGGCGCACGCTGAACTTGCTGCCCAATCCCACGACGCTCTCAGCGGCGACGGTGCCGCCGTGGGCCTCGACGATTTCTTTGCTGATCGCCAGCCCCAGCCCGGCCCCCCGGCCACGCTCGTGAGCGCGCTTGCGATCGCGGGAACGCGCCTTGTCCACCTGGTAGAAGCGTTCAAAGATGCGGGAGAGTTCGTCGGCGGGGATGCCCTCGCCGGTGTCGGTGACTGTCACTTCGACGGCGGTCTCCCCCGCTCTGTGCGCGGCGACGGTTACCTTGCCTCCGGCAGGCGTGTGCGCGACGCCGTTATCGAGCAGGTTGGTGAACACCTGCGCCAGCCGGTCGGCGTCGCCGGTGATCGTCAGTTGTCCCGGCGCGTCCAGCTCGAGGGTCACCTGGGCCGCCCGGGCCTGGGGGGCCAGCTTCTCGACGCAGCTTTGCAGCAGCGGGCCGATCTCCACCGAGGCGTGCGCCAACTCCATCTGCCCGGCGTCGAAGCGGGCCAGGGTGAGCAGCTCGTCCACCATGCGGCGCATGCGATCCGCCTCGGTGTGGATGACGCGGGCCGCGCGGGCGGTCGATCCCGGCGTCGCGGCGGTGCCGTCGAGCAGCGCCTGGGAAAAGCCCTGGATGGAGGTGAGGGGGGTC
>CAZWPV010000197.1:0-5709 GCA_964635485.1 uncultured Anaerolineales bacterium | reverse complement strand
AGGCGCCGATCCAGCAGGTGCCCAGGCCCAGGTCTGTCGCGGCCAGGATCAGGTGATCCATGGCGATGGTCACGTCGACGGCGTAATAGTTCATCCCATCCCGACGGCTCCAGGCCAGGGCGGGCACGCCGCAGATGCAGATGACGAGCGGCGGCTGCACGAACCAGTCGCGTCCATAGATGTGGTTCAGCTCCTCCTCCCGGCCCTTTGTGTGGATCACGATGAGTTGGAAGGGTTGGCGGTTGACCGCGGTCGGGGCCAGGCGCGCAGCGTCAAGCACCTGCTGCAGCTTTTCGTTCTCTACCGGGTCGGGCTTGTACGCCCGCACGCTGTATCGGGTCTTGATCAGTTCTGAGAATTCCATGACTAACCTCCTGACTTGGCTTTACTATAGCACTGTTCTATGCACAGGCCAAATGGTTCAAGCGTGGCTAAAATCTGTGGGGGCGGGGGGTGCGGGCGCTTCGCGCCCACCCGCACCCCCCGGAACCACCCTCCCTACGATTTTTGACCAGACTCAAATGGTTCACAGGCCGACTTGTTCTAGTGCCCAGATGGCGTGGTCGCGCACCAGCGGCTCTGGATCGGAGAGGGCTTTTTTCAAGGCTGGCACTGCGCGCTCATTCCCCCAGTTTCCCAGTGCCACCGCCACGTTGCGCAGTAGTCGCGCCCGACCGATGCGGAGAATCGGTGTGTCTGCGTATCGCTGTCGGAATGTCTCCTCGTTCAGCTCCATCAATTCCGTCAGCAGCGGCGCCGCGCGATCTGGGACCTGGGCCAGAAAGGCCCGCTCTTGTGTGGGCTTGGCAAATCGCTGCCACGGACACACCTGTTGGCACACGTCGCATCCATAGATCCAATGGCCCATCAGTGGCCGCAGGTCGGGAGGGATGGCGCCCTTTAGCTCGATGGTCAGGTAGGAGATACAGCGCCGGGCGTCCAGCACGTGGGGCGCTACCAGCGCGCCTGTGGGACAGGCGTCGAGGCAGCGGCGGCAGGTGCCGCAGTTTACGTTCACCCGGCCTGGCGTTGGCTCAAGTTCGACGGTGGTCAGGATTTCGCCCAGGAAGAGGTACGATCCCATCTTGGGATGGATCAGGCAGGTGTTCTTGCCGATGAAACCCAATCCGGCCTCGGCTGCGTAGGCCCGCTCCAAAACCGGCCCGGTGTCCACGTAGGCGCGGGTTGCGGCGCTGCCTGTCGCGTTGCTTGTCGCGCTGCTTATGGCCTCGGCGCGGATGAAGGCAGCCAACTCCTCCAGGCGTGGCAGCATCAGGTCGTGGTAATCCAGGCCCCAGGCGTAGTTGGAGATCAAGCCGCGAGAGGAATCGCGCGCGAGGTCGTTGGGCAGCGGGCCGGGGTAGTAGCTCAACCCCACGCAGACGATGGATTTCACGCCCGGCAGGATCGCGGCAGGGTTTTCCCGGCGTTCGACTCTGTCCGGCCGCGCCAGGTAGCCCTGCTCACCGTGATGGCCTTGGGCGATCCATGCGCGGTAGGCGTCGAGGTGTGGGACAGGGAAGGCGGCAGAGATTCCTGCCAGGTCGAAGCCTAAGCTTAGCGCTCTTTCACAGACTAATTTTGTCAGGCTCATGCGTGCACCAGAGAGTATATCCCACCCCTGCTGCCCTGTCAATGCCGGTTGCACTTGTTCCTTTC
Organism: uncultured Anaerolineales bacterium; assembly: GCA_964635485.1. Classification (GTDB taxonomy): domain Bacteria; phylum Chloroflexota; class Anaerolineae; order B4-G1; family B4-G1; genus JAFGED01. The sequence continues at coordinate 4,050 of CAZWPV010000197.1, read as the reverse complement.
TTGTTCTATACTTGCGAAAGGGGTGGGGCGTTAGGGGGATCATTCGTTACTTTGGGGGTGACCATGGACGGTTTATCATCAAGACGACAGCGGGCGTTCGCTGCTATTGCGGTTTGTGTGATTGCCCTGGCGTTCGCCTGCAGTCCCAGCGGGGAGACACCCGGAGCGGGGTTGACTGTGACCCCTTACGTTGTCGGGGATACCGCTGTGCCTACCAAAACCGGCACGCCGCTCCCGCCGACCGGCGTGCCGACGGCCATGCCGACGGACGATCCCGCGACGGAGGTGCCCCCTGAACCTACCTCTGCGCCTACGTCGGTGCCCACCGTTGAGCCTACTCCCGCTTCCACGTCGCCGCCGACCCTTGCCATCGTCCGGGTCTATGCCTCCCGAGAATCGGTCGGGGCGACAGAGATCTTTGTCGAATACTCCGATGGCACCGTGGTCAACGTGACGAACCATCCCGCCGAGGATGGCTACCCCGATCTGTCGCCTGATAGCACCAAGATTGCCTTTGCCTCCACTCGCGGCGGTGGGCCCTCGCACATCTATGTGATGAACGTGGATGGGAGCGGAGTGGTGCAGTTGACCGACGCGCCGAACGGGGACACGTGGCCGGTCTGGTCGCCCGATGGGACCAAGATCGCGTTTCAATCCCTGCGCGACGGCAACTGGGAGATCTATGTGATGAACGCCGATGGCTCGGGTCAGACTAACCTGACGAACCACCCAGGGCGTGACCTGGAGCCGTCCTGGTCGCCCGATGGCACGCAGATCTATTTCAAGACCGATCGCGACGGCAATCTCTACGACGATTACGTGATGAACGCCGATGGATCGGGACAGGCTCCAAAGCCGTAATGTTTGGTGGCAGCCGAAGAAGGCGTCGTTTCTAACACTAATTTAATAGATAAAGATTGACTTTATTGTGTAAATGTGATACAATTGAAGAGACTTCGGAGGTCCTCGATAGTGGTCTGAAATTGGGTTTGTTTATGGCAGTGCAGGGACTTCCGAAGTCGAGCCTGGATCAGGGGGGCTTGCTGTGTTTGAGGACGTCATCTATTTCGATAATGCCGCTGCGACGCGGTTGGACGAGCGCGTGCTGGAGGCAATGAGGCCCTACCTCTTCGATCTCTACGCGGTCGCCACGTCGCAGTTTGGCTACTCGCTGGGCGTGGACGCGCGGGACGCGCTAGATGGCGCGCGAGGGCAAATCGCCGCTGCCTTGGGGGCCAAGCCCGAGGAGTTTGTCTTTACCTCCGGCTCGACCGAATCGAGCAACCTGGCGCTCAAGGGTGTGGCCCTGGCGCTGGGCGAGAAGAAGGGCAGGCACATCGTCACCACGCCTATCGAGGATTTCCCGGTGCTGTACAGCGCCCGCGCGTTGGAGAAGCAGGGCTTTCGGGTGACCTATCTTCCCGTAGACGAGACCGGGCGGGTCGATCTCGACGCGCTGCGTGACGCCATCACCCCGGAGACGATCCTGGTCTCGGTGCAGGCGGCCAACCAGGAGATCGGCACGTTGCAAGACATCGCCGCTATCGGCGCCATCTGCGGCGAGAAGGACGTGCTCTGCCACGCTGACGCCACCCATAGCTTCCCCCGCGTGCCCCTGGACGTGGACGATGTGGGAGTCGATTTGGTGACCGTTTCCGCCCACACGATCCACGGGCCGAAGGGAGTGGGGGGATTGTACGTGCGGGAAGGCCCTGCCCTGAGCGGAGTCGAAGGGACCCCTATCCGCAAGTGGATGGACGGCGGCTTTCAAGAGTTCGACCTGCGGCCCGGCGTGGAGGACATCCCCGGCGCAGTGGGCTTTGCCAAGGCAGTGGAGCTGGTCACGCCGGAGGAGACGGCACGCTTGCAGGGCTTGCGCGACCGGCTGATCGAGCGACTGCTACAGATTTCTGATACGCGCCTCAACGGCCATCCGGTACACCGGCTGCCGCACAATGCCAACGTCTCCTTCCGCTTCGTGGAGGGGGAGTCGCTGCTCTTACACCTGGATCTGCGTGGTTTCGCCGTCAGCACCGGCTCGGCCTGCTTCAGCCGCTCGCTGGAGGCCAGCCACGTGATGCTAGGTATCGGCGGCGACCACGAGCGCGCCCACGGTTCCGTCCGTTTCACTTTTGGGCGCTACAATAAGGAAGAAGACGTGGACGCGGTGGCAGATGCGGTGGCGGAGGTCGTGACTGACCTGCGGCGCATCAGTCCGTTGGGAAAAGAGTGAACGCGAAGGGCACGAAAGGAATAAAGATACGAAAGGAGACGCCATGAAGTCAAAGATATTGTTTGCGGTAGCGTTTGTTGCTTTGGTAGCGGCGTTCGGGTGTGTGGCTACGCCGACGGCGGTCGATTCTCCGACGGCGTATGCTCCGGCCACGGAGCCATCGGACGACGGTGTGATTGAGGACTTGGCGCCCGTCGAGGATATCGACATTCTGATCTTGGAGTCGTTCCCGGTGCAGGTCAACGTGGTGGCGCGGGGCAATCTGCCCGATGGTTGTACCACGATCGATGAGGTAATCCAGGAGCGAGACGGCAACACGTTCCGGGTGACGATCACCACGGTCCGCCCTGTGGGTATGGTCTGTACCGAGGCGCTGGAGCCGTTCGAGAGGGTCATTGCGCTCGATGTCTATGGTCTGCCGGCGGGTGTCTATACGGTGGATGTCAACGGGGTGACGGGTACCTTCGAGCTGGCGGTCGATAACGTCCCGCAGGTGGAGCCGACAGAGGTGCCCGCTCAGGGCTCGATTGTCGGTAAGGTGTGGCATGACCTGTGCAAGGTACCTTACGAGACAGTGGACGTGCCGCCTGAAGGATGTGTCAAGCTGCCGGATGGTGGGTTGGTGGCCAACGGCCTGCTCGAGGCGGGAGAGCCCGGCATCGAAGGGGTGGTGGTGATGCTCGGCTCGGGCGCATGTCCCTCTACGGGTCTGGCCACGGCAACCACCGACATGGATGGCCTGTATACGTTCTCCGGCCTGGATGCGGGAACGTATTGTGTCTCCTCTGATCCGCTGGATGCCACAAACGAAACGGTTTTGATCCCCGGGGGATGGACCAATCCTGCCGGGGGGAGCGTGACGGTCACCCTGGGCGCGGGTGAGGAAAGATTGGACGTGAATTTCGGTTGGGACTATCAGTTCCTGCCGTGAGGGGGGAGTGAGCGATTGGCAACCGAAGGTTGCGCCGAGTCAACGAATGGTCTTTTTCGCTCGTTCGCTGATTCGCAAATTCGAGGAGGTGTGTGATGCCTTTAGCATATAGTGAACTCGTGATGGAACATTTCCGCAACCCACGCAACGTGGGGCGGATAGAGGAACCCGATGCCAAGTCGATCGAGGGCAGCCCGGCCTGTGGGGACATGGTAGCCGTCTATTTGAAGGTGGACGAGGAGACCCAGACGATCACCGACGTCAAGTTCGAGTCCTACGGCTGTGCTTCCAACATCGCCACCGGCTCGATCATCACCGAGCTGGCCAAGGGCAAGACGCTGGAGGAGGCCAAAAGTATCTCCTGGAAGGAAGCCTCCGACGCGCTGGGCGGACTGCCGCCGATCAAGACCCACTGCTCGGTGCTGGCGGTGGATGGGCTGCGGGCGGCGATCCAGAATTATGAGGAACGCCACGGCCTGATCACGGAGCGCGAGCCGACCACCGTCGAGGTGGTGCGCAAGCGTCTCAAGCGGGTGATGAACCCGGTGGTGGGACTCGATCTGGTGCGCACCAATTTAGTCGAGGATATCGAGGTCGCCGACGGGCGCGTGCGCGTGGCGGTCGATCTGCCTGCCGATCACCAGTTTGCAAACAACATCCGCGAGGAGATCGTGGAAAAGATCGAGCCACTGTGGGACGTGGAAGAACTGGCTGTAGAGTTCGAGGGTTAGGAGGTGGGAGATGGCCGATATCAAAGTCGACACGACGAAAGGTGAGTGCCCGTTGGACGAAGCCAAAATCAAGGTTGACTGCCGGGGGGAGACCTGCCCCGTGCCGCTGGTGGAGGTGCGCAAGGCGCTGCGCAAGGCCTCGCCGGGGGACGTGG
>CAZWPV010000196.1:0-5724 GCA_964635485.1 uncultured Anaerolineales bacterium | reverse complement strand
GAATTGCCGCAGGCTGGGCCGCCCGAGGAGACGGTGGAGGCCGGCCCTCCGGCCGAGGGGGCCTATGAGCACCCGCGCCTCGTCGTCCGCGAGCCCGGAGAGCCGCAGTGGGAGGTGACGTTCGATTGGGATGCCTTCACGATGGGGCGCAGATCGGATAACGACATCGTTCTGTCGCCAAACTACGTGTCCGGCCACCATGGCCGGTTCGAGCAGCGAGACGGGGCCTGGCACTACGTCGACTTGGGCAGCACCAACGGCACCTTCGTGAACGGTCAGCTTGTGCAGAGCGCCGTGCTGCAGGATGGCGACATCCTGCGTATCGGCGATATTGAGGGCAACTCGGTCGGTCTCATCTTCCGCACCGCCGGGGCGGCAGCGCCCGTCCCCAACGTCATCAGCGTGGGGGCAACCGACCTGGGGATGAAGGCGTCGGTCGTCATCGGGCGCAACCCCGAGGCCGATATTCCCCTCTCGGCCCCGATTGTCTCCTGGGAACACGCCCATCTCGATCGGACGGACAAAGGACACGTCCTCACCGACCTGGGCAGCACCAACGGCACCTTCGTCAACGGCGAGCGGCTGACGCAGCCATGTCTGCTGCGGCCGGGGGACGTCGTGCGCATCGGTCCCTTCACGTTGGTGTACGAGGCGACCGGTTTTCAGCAGTATGCCGCCACCGGCGGCGTGCGGCTTGATGGCATCGGGCTGATACGGGATGCAAAGAATGGGCGAGGGAAGAAGCGCATCCTCCACGGCATCGACCTCTCGATCTATCCGCGCGAGTTCGTCGCCATCGTGGGTACCAGCGGCGCGGGCAAGAGCACGCTCCTGATGGCGCTCAACGGTTTTGCCCGCGCCAACGAGGGCCAGGTGCTGGCCAATGGGGACGATCTGTACGCTCAGTTCGATTTTTACCGCACGCTGGTCGGCTACGTGCCCCAGGATGAGATCATCCACAACGATTTGACCGTCGCCAAGGCGCTACGGTATGCGGCCCAGTTGCGGCTCCCCAGGGATACCTCCGCCGATGAGATCGAGCGGCGCATCGACGGGGTGCTCGAGCAGGTGGAGATGGTGGGGCAAAAGGAGCAGGTCGTCAGCAGCCTGAGCGGAGGGCAGCGCCAGCGGGTCAGTATCGCCGTCGAGCTGTTGGCCGAGCCTAACCTATTCTTTCTCGACGAGCCGACCTCCGGGCTGGATCCGGGCCTGGAGAAAAAGATGATGCACACGCTGCGTCGCCTGGCCGACGGCGGGCGGACAATCATCCTGGTGACGCACGCCACGGCCAACATCGTGCAGTGCGACCACGTGTGCTTCCTTTCCCAGGGACGCATGGTCTACTTCGGGCCACCTGAGGAGGCGCTCGAGTTCTTTGACGTGCAGAGCGGCGACTTTGCCGACATCTACGCCCGGTTGGACGATCCTAACCCGAAGGTGGCGCTGGAAAAGGCGATCTCCAGCGAGCAGGCGTTCAAGAAGTCGGCTCAGTATCAGAAATACGTGGTTGATCGAAAGCAGCAAATCCCCCAGGTGCAACGTGCTGTGGAAAAGGGTAGAGCGCGCCCGCGCTCTAGGATCAGTATGATACGCCAATTTCTCGTGCTCACTCGGCGCTATTTTGAGCTGGTGTGGCGAGACAAGCTACTCCTGACCGTCCTGTGTGCGGTGATGCCCATCATCGGCGCGCTGGTGTTGTTGGTTTCGGATAGTAATTGGCTGGTCGGCAATGAGCGATCCGAGATCAGGAGCTTATTGCAGGCCGAGTTGGCGGAGACGGGTAAGAACATCGCCGTCTACAACGTCGTCAGTGATACACAGATACTCCTGTTCATCATGACGCTGGCGGCGGTATTGCTGGGGTTGTTTGCCGCCGTGTACGAAATCGTGAAAGAATGGCCGATCTATCAACGGGAACGTATGGTCTCTGTGCGCATTGTGCCCTACATCGCCTCCAAGGTGGTGGTGTTGGGTTCCTTTGCCCTGATTCAATGCCTTCTGCTGATGCTCGTGATCGGCATCAGGGTAGGCTATCCCACGGAGGGAGTCATATTCTCGGCGCTACTGGAGATATATATCACTCTGGTATTGGGGACGTTGGCGGCGATCTTGATGGGGTTGTTCATCTCCGCCATCGTGCCCAACGCCAACGCGGTGATCTATATTGTTTTTTTGGTATTGTTCTTCCAGATGATCTTTGCCGGGGTGCTCTTCAACCTGCCGGGCGTCACGGAGCATTTTTCCAACCTGACGCTCACACGCTGGACGATGGAGGGGCTGGGTACGTCGGTGGATGTGGATAAGTTGGGCGGGCGGACGACGTTCCGCCTTTTGCCCGGATCGTTTGTCGAACAGGTGGGGGTAGAGGTCGAAAAGCGGGCCGATGACTGGGAGCCGGTGACGGTGGTGACCAAGACGCAGGTGGTCGAGGTGCCCATCCAGCCGGACCCCGCCTTGCCCGTCGTCACTTATACCGTGGCCATTTCTGTGCCGCAGGTGATCGTGAATGAGCCGGTCGTGGTCACCGAGACGGTCACCAAGACGGTGATAATTGAGCCGGGGCCGATGAACATCCAGGACAGGCAGGAATTTCTCATCCAGTACACCCGTTCGGCGGGCCACCTGCTCAAAGCCTGGTCGTTGCTAATTGGGTTTGGATTGTTGTTCAGTCTGGCTATAGCCGTTGTACTTAGACGAAAAGACGTGAGGTAAATCTATGCGTACATGTGAGAAGTGTGGTTTCGACGGCAACCGGGATACGGCCCAATTCTGTGCCGGTTGCGGCGAGGCGTTGAGCGTTCAGGCGCTCCTCTCCGTGGGTACTGTGCTGCACGAACGGTATCGAGTCGTGCGCATACTGGGTAAAGGCGGCATGGGGGCCGTCTACCTGGTCGAGGATACCAAGCTGTATGGCAAGTTATGGGCGATGAAGGAACTGCTGGAGCGGTTCGTCGACGCCACCGACCGGGCCGAGTCGGTTACCCAGTTCCAGCACGAGGCAAGGATCCTGGTTAGCCTGCGCCATCCCAACCTGCCCCAGATCGTGGACGCCTTTGAGGAGGAGGAGCGGCACTATCTGGTGATGGAATACGTCGAGGGGCAGACGTTGGAGGCGATGCTTGAGCAGAGCCCCGAAGGCGCGTTCTCGGAGGAACAGGTGCTGGAGTGGGCAGGGCAGGTTTGTGACGTGCTGAACTATTTGCACGCGCACGATCCGCCCGTCATCTTTCGCGACCTGAAGCCGGCCAACGTCATGATCACGCCTGAGGGGCGGGTCAAGCTGATCGACTTTGGCGTCGCGCGGTTGTTTGATCCGTCCAAGGGCACCGACACGCTGAAGATGGGCACCGTCGGTTACGCGCCGCCGGAGCAGTACGCCGGCCAGGGGCAGACGACCCCTCGCTCAGACGTCTATGCGCTTGGCGCGACGCTCTACGAGCTGCTCACCGGCGATAATCCCGAGGCGCATCCCTTCGTCTTCACCCCGGTGCGGGCCGTGAATCGCAGGGTCTCGACCCAGACCTCCCTCACCATCGACAAGGCGGTACAGCTCGACCCCAACGAGCGTTTTCCATCCGCCCTGGCGATGAAGACGGCTTTGCGGGGTAAGAAAAAGGCGCGCTGGCCTTTGGTGGCGGCGCTCGCCGCTGCGGCGTTGGTGTTGTTTGGGGCGCTGGCGTTTGGGGGATGGTGGTTCTTTTTGCGGGGCGGTCCGGAGGAGGACGTAGAGCCGACAGCGCCCATTGTCGCCGAAGTGCCGACCGATACGCCTACGTTGACTTCGACGCCCACCCAACTCCCGACAAGCACGTCTCTCCCGACGCTGACACCTACGTTCCCTCCAACCGATACGCCGTTGCCTACATCTACCCTAACGCCTACCGCGACGTTCACGCCGATTCCGACTGCGAGACCGACGTTGGACGTCACCTTGGCGCCAACCTCACCGCCGGCGCCGGTCTTGGGATCGGGCACGATCCTGTACACCATCCAGACCGATGTGGGGTATTACCTGGCTAAAACAAGTCCGTCGATGTCGCAAGGGGAATTGGTCGGGCCCACGACCTATGCGAATTCCACGTGTTCGGATACGGGGGTGGCAAAGACGTTGGAGGGCGACGCGTTCAACTTGTACTATGGATATTCCTGTGGCCTTGGTAAGCTGGTGGAATGCGCTTCTCCAGATGGTCAGTACAAAGTCGTTCTATGGAAGCAAGAAAAGACATACTCGATGAGCATTCGTCGGGTGGCAGATGATACCATGGTGGCTGCGACGTATGAGGGTCCTCTCGATAGCAGCATTCCGATTATGTGGTCGCCCAACAGTCGTTACTTTTATTTCGGGATCAGCAAGGAGTTGCATCGCGCCAGCCCGTACGAAGCCGGCTATCAGGCGGTGGCTGCCGAGGTTCATCAGCCCTTTCTTTCTCCTGATGGCTCGATGGTCCTGTATATGAAGCCGGTGGGGGCGTTGGGGAATTACGACATCCTGGTGGCCAATGCTACAGGCCCTCGCACCGAGCCGGTCAACGTGACCAACATGGCGGATATACAAAAGCTATGCCCCAGGTGGGTGCGCTAGGTATATGACGCGAGCGGTTGGATCGGGGTAGAACTGAAAGGAGCCTACAATGTTTGAAAATCCGCTTGACCGCAGTATGATGTACAGCGCGCCCCCGGCGATGCAGATCGACACCGGCAAGACTTACGAGGCCACCATATCGACCGACAAGGGCGATATCGTCGTCCAACTCGATGCCAAAGCTGCACCGCAGACGGTCAACAACTTTGTCTTCCTGTCCAGGGAGGGGTTTTACGACGGGTTGACCTTTCACCGCGTGGAGCCGAAATTCGTCATCCAGGGAGGCGATCCTCTGGGCAACGGCACCGGCGGCCCGGGCTATACCGTGCCCGCCGAGATCAAACTGCTTCACGTTGAGGGCGCTATCGCCATGGCCCGGAGAGGGGATCAGGTAAACCCCACCCGCGCCTCCAGCGGCAGCCAGTTCTACATCACGCTGGCTGCGACCCCTTTCCTGGACGGCGGGTATACGGCATTCGGGCGGGTGATCGAGGGCATGGAGGTCGTCAAGTCCATCGCCGTCGGCGACTTTATCGAGACGATCAGCATCTCGGAGGAGTAAAGCTCTAAAGTGCCAGGTATTTTTGAAATGCCTGGCACTTCGCTCACGCCAGCATCGCCAGCGCGCCGAACCGCCCGGTGCGCCCGTTTTCTGCCCGGTGGGAGAACCACTCCTCGGTGTGGCAGGCGGTGCAGATGTTGGACAGTGTGATCTGTTTGACGCCTGCTTCCGCCAGTTGCGCCCGCACCAGGCCGGGTAGATCGAGATACCACTTGCCGTCCCGGCGTTGGAGCGCCTCATCTCCTTCCGAGTTGGCGTGGGCGATAACAGTCGCTATCTCCTCTCCCACCTCATAACAGCAAGGGCCGATGGAGGGGCCGATGCCGGCCCATAGATCGCCCGGCTGACTTCCCGCGTGACGCGCAAAGGCCGCCACTGCAGCGGCGGCGATGTTGCCCGCCGTCCCCTTCCACCCGGAGTGAATCAATCCCACTGCCCGGTGCCTGGCGTCAAAGAGCAGGATGGGGACGCAGTCGGCAAAGCGCAGCAGGAGGGTGACGCCGGGCGTGGTGGTGAGCAGCCCGTCGGTGGCGGGCTGGATGGTTCCCGTATGCGCCTGGCCCACGGGGCGCACGTGCGT
>CAZWPV010000195.1:0-5742 GCA_964635485.1 uncultured Anaerolineales bacterium | reverse complement strand
TGCTCGATCAGCCCGATGAAGGGCAACCCCTCGCTGGCGGGGATGTTGGTCCAATAGTGACCGTCGGTCAGTTGGCGCTTGAGGGCCAGGACCAGCGTGATGGCCCCCATCGACTTGAGCCCGGCCAGCTTCTCGGCGTACGTGTCGGGGAGGCCCGGGGCCAGCCGCAGCATCTCCTGCGGCGAGCAGGTGGCGATGACGTGGTCGTGTTCGACGACGCCATCCGCCGTCTCCAAACGCAGCACTCCCTCGGCGATGAAGCGGACGGATTGCACGTTCGCCCCCAATCGCACCTCGCCGCCCTGGGCCTGCACCCGCTCGACCAGCAGATCGATAAACCCCTGGAACCCGCCGACGAAATAGCCCAGCTTGGCCGTGCGCTTGTACGCCCTGGCCCACATCCAGGCCATGTTCACGTCCCGGTAGTGCTCCTCTCCGAACTTGCTGATCAAGAGCGGCTTCCACCATATCTCGTAGGCCCGCTCGCCCGACGCCCGGCGCATCCACTCGTCCGCCGAGACGCGCTCCAGCCTCTGCCAGTTCCTGGTGATCGTCAGATAGAACCCCGCCAGCCCGACCCGCAACCGGTCGATCAGTGAAAGCGGTGTGAACTGGAGCACGCGAATGGCGCGGTGCACCTGTGAGATCGGAATGAACTTGAGTTGAGGGACGGGACTATCCAGGGGATAGATCTGGCCCTGGGTGTAGATGGAGGTGGTGGGCCAGGGGAAGAAAACCCGCTCGCGGGCTCCCAGCTCGTCGATCAGGCCCAGCACCAGGCTATCGGAGGCGAACCAGTGATGATAGAAGCGGTCAAGGGGCCACTCCCAGCGCTCGTCGCGAAAGCCTGCCGCCAGCCCGCCCGCGTAGGGCCGCGCTTCGTAGACGGTGACACAGTGCCCCGCCTTGGTCAGGTCGTAGGCCGCCGTGAGGCCGGTGATCCCCGCGCCGACGATGCCGATGTCCATACTTCAAATCCCGATGACTGATGACCAAACCCCAACGGCGACCGGGCCTACCATCTCTGCGCAGGTTCAAGCGCCGGGTTCGGCATCCTCTGCTCCGCCCAGCGAACGGTCCAGGTCGGCTTTCTTGAGGCCGCCGCGCCACATGAACCACAGCCCGGCAAAGGTCTCCGTGCACCACAGGACAGCGTGCAGCAGGAACTGGTAACTGATGGCCTTATCCTTCAACACGCCGACACCCGTCAGCACCAGGATGGACGGCGCGTCGAACGTGCCCAGGTTGGCCGGCCCCGAAGGGAACGCCGTGCCCAAGTTGGCCGCGCCGCTCATCAGCAACAGGTTATGCAGATCGACGCCGAATGTGAACGAGTTCATCAGCAGCCGATAGCTGATCGTCTCGGCGGTCCAAACGACGATGGAGAAAAGCAGCACCACCGTCAGCGTGCCAACCGATCGGACGAAAGAAAAGCCGCCGATGAAGCGTTCGGCGATCCCCAACAGCCGCTGGTGAAAGCGATGAGGCGTGAGATGGCCGATCAGCCACCCGGCGATCTTGCGAATGAGCTGGGGCCACAGCTCGATGGCATAGATGCCGCCCAGCGCAGCGCCAAAGACGGCGATGGCCAACCACAGGATATAGCGCACGTTCACCACTACACCCTCGCCAAAGAGCTCGACTTCCTGGGCTCCCGGTATGCCGCCGATGAGGGCGGCCAGGAGGAGAAACAGGATCATCGTCAGGCCGTCAAAGACACGCTCGACCAGGATGGAGGCCAATCCTGCAGTAGCGGAAACCTCATTTCGTTGGCGAAGCAGCAGCACGCGCACGATCTCGCCTGCGCGGAAGGGATAGACGTTGTTGGCTCCCCGGCCAATGGCCATCGTCGGCAGAAGCTGTCGAAAGGGAATGCGCCGTTCGGACGAAAGAAGCGTCTGCCAGCGCGCAGTGCGTGCCAGTAGAGCGCCGAGATATAATATCACTGCCGGCACGATCCACAGATAGTTTGCCTGTCGGAAGGCCTTCCAGACCTCGGCGGGCTGCAAATTGCGGACGGCGACGTAAAGCGACACGCCGCTCACTGCCAGGCCAAGGACGACCCTCCAGTTGATGCGGCGCAGACGTCCCGCTCTCGCACTCGCCCGTTCACCACTCACCATTGAGACTCCGCTGCCGAAAGTAAAACCAAGCGCGCCATTCTACCACATCTCTCACAACATGTACACCCGCCAACCAATCGCCGTGAGATCAACAGCAGAGCGTGCGCGTCGCAACTTGCTATTCGCAGCTTGCCCTCGCCTCCCGCTGCCGCAGCACCTCGTACAGCACGATCGATCCCGCCACGGACGCGTTGAGCGAAGTAACCCGGCCGCGCATGGGCAGTTGCACCAAAAAATCGCAGCGCTCCCGCACCAACCGCCGTAGCCCCCCACCCTCGCTACCCACCACCAACGCCAGCGCGCCGGTCAGGTCGGCCTCGGCGTAGGACTGTGCGTCGTGCGTCGCCTCCAGCCCCGCCACCCACACGTCGTATCCTTTGAGCCTGCCGATGGCGTTCACCAGGTTCGTCACCTGCGCCACCCGCAGATGCTCCACCGCGCCCGCCGAGGCGTGCACCGCCGCCGGCGTGATGCCCACCGCCCGCCGCCGCAGGATCACCACGCCGTGCACACCCACAGCCTCGGCCGTGCGCAACAGACTCCCCACGTTCTGAGGGTCCTTCAGCAGATCGAGTAGCAAGATCAATGGGGTCTCGCCGTGCGATTGGGCCGCCGTCACCATTTCATCCAACGAACTATAGGGGTAATCACTCGTCTCCAGCGCCACGCCCTGATGATGCACGTCGCCGAGTTGATCGAGGTCGTGCCGCCGCACTCGGGTGATCCGCACGCCGGCTTGCTCGGCCAGGGAGACAATCTGGTTGACGATGTCCGTTTCCCGAATACCTTCGGCGAGGAGCAACCTGTAAGGCTTGCGCCGTCCAGCCCTCAACGCCTCGCAAACACTGTTTCGACCATATAGCGTCTCAAACATCAGCCGGTCCCTCCCATCAAAAAGGCCAGGCGCAGAATGCTCTGCCCCTGGCCATCAAGATATCTCCTGCCCCTATTTGGTCAACCGCCAGGTCGGGCCTTCAGTCCTGTCTTCGACCGTGATACCAAGCTCGCTCAGTTTCTCGCGCAGTATATCCGCCTGATCCCAATCCTTGGACTCGCGGTATCGCTGGCGGACGTCCAGAACAATATCCATCAGTCCATCGACCAGCTCGCTGCTGACATCCTGTGTCAGATCGTCGGGAATGATGCCCAGCACCTGGCCACCCAGCTCGCGAAACAGGCCGTCTATCGCCGCCAGCGTGCCCACACTCAGCCGTCGATTCGAGTCCAGCATCGTGTTTACTTCCCGAGCGAAATCGAAAAGAGCGGCTAGGGCCTGGGGAGTGTTAAAGTCATCGTTCATCGCCTCCACAAACTCATTCCCGATACTCATCAGGTCGGTGACGTGGGAGAGATCTGCTGTGCCTGCCGGTATGACGTGCTTCATCCGCATACGCAGCGTGCGCACGGTGTTATGAAGCCGTTCGATCCCCCGCTCCGCGGCCAACATCGCGTCACGACCAAAGTCCAGCGGGCTTCGGTAGTGGCCCGACAGGACAAAGTAGCGAATCGCCTCCGGGCTGTAGAGCTTGAGCGCGTCCTTGAGTGTGAGAAAATTACCCAGGCTTTTGCTCATCTTGACGCCGTCGACGGTCAGGGAGCCGACCAGAATCCAGTAGCGAGCGAACTGCTCTCCGGTGGCAGCTTCCGACTGGGCGATCTCGCACTCGTTGTGCGGGAACATGTTCTCCAACCCGCCGCCGTGGATGTCGAACGCTTTGCCCAGGTATTTGTTTGCCATCGCCGTGCACTCCAGATGCCAGCCCGGATAGCCCCACCCCCAGGGTGACGGCCAGCGCAGGATATGCTCTGGCTCAGCGTGCTTCCATAGCGCAAAGTCGGCCTGGTGACGTTTTTCCTCTCGCGCCTCGACCCGGGATCCCGTCTCTAGCTCGTCAACCTTGCGATGCGAAAGCTTGCCGTATTCGGGAAACTTTTCGACCGAAAAATATACGTCGCCCGTCTCGGTCTCGTAGGCGTACCCTTTCTCCAGCAGCGTTTTCGTGATCTCGATCTGCTCGGGGATGTGGGCGCTGGCGCGTGGGGAGATATTGGGACGCACAACCCCCAGCGCATCCATATCATCAAAGTAGGAGCGCATATAGGTCTCCACGACCTCCATCGGTTCAAGGCGGTCGCGCCGTGCCCCTTTCATGATGCGGTCCTCGCCCGTATCCAGAAGGTGGCCCACATCGGTGATGTTCTGCACGTAGCGAACCTTGTAGCCCAGGTAGCGCAGGTAGCGGACCACCACATCCATGGCTACGTACAACTTGGCGTGGCCCAGGTGAGCGTGATCGTATACCGTCGGGCCGCACACGTACATCCCCACGTATCCCTCCTCCAAAGGCTCGAAGGGCTCTTTCTCACGGGTTAGATAGTTGTAGACCTGTAGTCCCATCATCCTCCTCCAGTTGCTCTATCTTCCAGGCGAGCAAAAAGCATGCGACCGGCGGCCGTCTGCAGCACCTTTGTCACGATAACTTCTGCTTCTCGGCCAATGTACGGCTTTCCATCTTCCACCACGACCATCGTACCATCATCCAGGTACCCTACCCCCTGGCCGATCTCTTTGCCCTCTTGAACGATCGCGACGGAGAGCGACTCGCCGGGGAGAAGGAGCGCCTTGACAGCGTTGGCCAACTCGTTGATATTGAGCACCCTCACCCCCTGCAACTCTGCCACGCGGTTGAGATTGTAATCGTTCGTGATGATCGGACAGCGCAGCCGCTTGGCCAGCATCACCAGCTTGTCGTCCACATCCCGTGCCTCCTCGATGTCTCGATCGGTGATGCGCACCGGCGTGACAGACTCTTCCTGGAGGCGGCGCAACATATCTAGCCCACGCCGCCCTCGATTACGGCGCAGTGAGTCGGGAGAGTCGGCGACATGCTGTAGTTCGCTAAGCACGAAGCGCGGTACCAGCATCTCGCCTTCGATAAAACCCGTGCGGCTTATATCGGCGATGCGACCGTCGATGATGACGCTGGTGTCCAGCAGCACAGGTCTACGATTGACAAACTTGCCTTCTGAAACCTCGCCTCCCCAACTTGAAAGTCGCCCCCGGATTGTCCCGAATATATCGGTATCGCGCATCCAAAAAATCATGATGAACAGAGAGCTGAAAACAACAGCGGCAACGAAAGGCAGAATTTGCCTGAAGGGCTCTGGGAGATAGGAGAGAGGGAACGAAAAAAGAGCGGCGATGATCAAACCGACGATTAGCCCAACGACAACAGCCAGCAGCTTTTGCACCGGTGCCTGGCGAATACTCCTACGCAAGGCCACGAAAGGCCGCACGGTTAGGTAAGGCGCCAGCACCAAGCCAAATAACGCGCCGATGAAGAGAAAAAGAGCTGCATACCAATAGGGAGGGGCTCCGGCAGGTGCTATGTAAATGCCAATAAAAACCCCCACGGTGGCCATTATAATCGCGCCTACGATGCGAGAAACAAAATCCGCACTCATAACATCTCCCTCCTTGTACCAGGCTGATTTGCGGTGTCCGTAACAAAACAGATGAGCGCCTGCAAGGCCCTCACCTGTACAAGACACCACGCGCAGCCTAACCTGCTGTGCATGGGTGCGGTTCTGGTGCTAAACGGTTTCACAAAGACAAATA
>CAZWPV010000194.1:0-5760 GCA_964635485.1 uncultured Anaerolineales bacterium | reverse complement strand
GCTACCTGCTCAAGGACGTGCCCTCGGAGCAACTGGCCGAGGCGATCCGCGCCGCTGCCCGAGGGGAGGCCTTCATCCACCCCTCGGTGACCCGCAAGGTGGTGGCCGAGTTCACCCGCCTGACCGAGCGCGAGCACGTCCGCCGCGAGCAGCCGCTGGTCGAGCCGCTGAGCCCGCGGGAGATGGAGGTGCTGGCGCTGCTGGCCGAGGGGCTCTCCAACCAGGAGATCGCTGAGCGGCTCACCATCGCCCGCGGCACAGCCAAGAACCACGTCAGCAGCATCCTCTCCAAGTTGGACGCGCGCGACCGCACCCAGGCGGTGCTGCGCGCGCAAGAGATCGGACTGTTGTAGTCGCGATTTCCAGAATCGCGCAGATATAACCTCCGGCATAGCAGGCCCATCCCCGGGCCTGTTTTTTTGTGCCCTCGAAATAGTCCGCGCGGCACATCACAAATACCCTCTAACAAAGTACAATAAACACGAAATCGCCAATCGTGCTCTGACCCACATCCCATTTGGCAAGAAAGGACACACGATGGAAGTCCCTTTTCAACCGACAAGCATCACGGAAACGAGACCATCGCAGCGCATAGGCCTGGAGGCCCTGATCGTTTTTGCGCTGACGATCATCCCGTCGCTGCTTTGGCCGGGCTTTAAGGTCGTATCAGTCTTTTTGCCAATCGCCTACCTGCTGGTTGAACGGAGACTGAGGAATCGCCCGTGGGCAGAACTCGGTTTCGACGTTCGGGGAATCCGCTCAGCGCTCGCGGCCAATTGGTTCCTGATCCTGCTGGTCGCCCTCGTGAGCCCGGCGGCCACTGTACTGCTTACGAAGGCCTTCTGGCCCGCCTTTCTGACCCACGTCGACTCCAGAATCCCCCTGTTCGATACTACACAGCCTGCCGCGCTGTTTTGCATGTTGCTCTTTGCGACACTAGGGGAAGAAATGGCCTTCCGCAGTCTGTTTCAGGAGCGACTGAGCTGGTTCATCAAAACACCGATCGCCATCGTCGCGGTATCGGTGATATTCGGCCTGATGCATTGGTCAGAGGGTGATCTGGCGGTGACCATAGTCGACGTCGCCCTGGTGACGCTGGACAGCATCATATTTGGACTGATCTTTTCGCGGGGAAGAAACCTCTACGTGGTCTGGCTGACGCACTTGCTTGCCGACGTAGTGAGCGTCGCTTTATTGATCCTAATTTGAGACCTGTAATGTGATTATGGAGGTAGTCAATGGGTAAAAATATCATCGAAGCACAGAATCTGATCAAGCGGTACGGCACTATTGAGGCGGTGAAGGGAATCAGCTTTGCCATCCGCCGGGGAGAGATATTCGGCTTCCTGGGGCCCAACGGCGCCGGAAAAACCACCACCATCTCGATGCTCTCCTGCCTGCTGGAGCCGACCGCGGGCACGGCCATCGTCGCCGGGCACGACGTGGTGAAGGCATCGAGCGAGGTCAAGCGGCGCATCGGCCTGGTGCCCCAGGAGTTGGCACTCTATCCTACCCTCAGCGCGCGCGATAACCTCAACTATTTCGGGCGCATCTATGGCCTGCGCGAGCGGGAGCTGCGCGGGCGAGTGGACGAGGTGCTGGAGATGGTCGGCCTGGCCGAGCGGGCCAAGTCGGCGGTCAAGACCTACAGCGGCGGCATGAAGCGACGGCTCAACATCGCCGCCGGGCTGCTCCACCACCCGGAGGTGCTCTTCCTCGATGAGCCCACCGTCGGCGTCGATCCTCAATCGCGCAACGCCATCTTTGAACACGTGGAGCGGCTGCGGGGCGAGGGGATGACGGTGCTCTACACCACCCACTACATGGAAGAGGCCGAGCGGCTGTGCGACCGCGTGGCCATCATTGACGAGGGCCGCATCGTCGCCCTGGATACACCCCGCAAGTTGATCGGCGACCTGGGCGAGGGCATCATCCACCTCGGCATAGCCAATGGCATGGCCGACGAGATTCTCGGAAGAATCCGAGCGCTGCCTGAGGTCAAGAATGTGGCACGCTTCGACGGCAAGATCAGAGTCGAGGCGGCGCGTGCCCAGGAGACCCTGATCCGCCTGCTGGAACTTTTCAACAGCACCGACACCGACGTCACCGCGTTGGAGGTGCTGGAGCCGAACCTGGAGACCGTCTTCCTGCACCTGACCGGCAAGCGGTTGCGGGAGTAAGCTAAATAGGAGTAGATACCATGCTACGACAAATCCTATCCACAACCTGGAAAGACCTAAAAATCCTATTCACCGACATCGGCGGAATGGCCACGCTTTTCCTGATGCCGATAATGTTCATCATCGTGATGAGCACTGCGCTGCAAGGACTATTCGATTCCGGCACCGACACACAGCCCAGGCGCTTACCCGTCGTCAACCTCGATCGCGGCGAATACGCCGCCGAGGTCGTTGAGGCGCTGGATGACATCGCCGGCATCGAGGTGGAGACGGCGTGGGACGGCGAGGCGCTGACGCGCGAGCGGGCCGAGGTGCTGGTGGCCGATGGCGAGCGCTCGGTAGCCGTCGTCTTTCCCGCCGATTTCTCGGCGCAGATCGAGGCGCGCTCCAATGGCGACGACGCGACGGCCACCGTCGAGCTGATCACCGACCCGGCAGCATCCGTCCAGTTCATCGCCCCCATCCAGGGGATGGTGTTCGGCGCCGCCGAGCGCGTGGCCGAGACCCAGGTGGCCCAGGCCCGCGTCTCGGAAAGCCTGGCGAATGCCTTCGCCCAACTGCCCCCGGAGATGCAGCCCGCCCCTGGCCAGATCGCCATCGAGACGGATGGCGACAGCGTCGTCACCCTAGAGCAAGTTGCGCCGGCGGAGATGAAAATCGAGGTCTTTCCAGATACCTACCAGCAGAACGTGCCCGGCTACACCGTCCTTGGCGTGTTCTTCATCGTCGGCGAGATGGCTGCGTCTATCCTGCAAGAAAAGCGGGAGGGCACATTTCGCCGCCTGCTGGTCGCCCCGCTGCCCAAGCCCATCCTACTGGCCGGAAAAATCCTGCCCTACTACCTGGTCAACTTGGTCCAAATCGTCATCATGTTCGGCGTGGCGCACCTGCTCTTTGGGATGGCGTTCGGAGACCCGGTCGCACTGGCGGCGATCAGCCTGGCGCTGGCGGCGGCAGCCACCGGGTTGGGCGTCATGGTCGCCGCCCTGGGCAAGACCGAGACCCAGGTCGGCGGGCTGACGACGCTGATGACGCTGACCCTGTCGGCGCTTGGTGGCTGTCTTATGCCAACCTCCGTCATGCCCGATTTTCTAAAGACGCTATCCAGCTTCACCCCCCACGCCTGGGCCATGCAGGGATTTCAGGACGTGCTGGTACGCGGATACAGCCTGACGGGTATACTGCCCGAGGCAGGCGCGCTGCTGGGTTTCGCCGCCGCCTTCTTCCTGATCGGCGTGTGGCGCTTTCGGTTCGACTGACCCCCCTCCTCTGGCTCCTCCCCCCATTGGGGGAGGAGAATACTGGGCAACATCAGGCGCTCCGGCGATTTGGCCGGAGCGCTTTTTTGTGGTTGAAGAAAAACCACAAGCCACAGACGACGAACCAACCTCACGCCAGCCAGCCTGATTGCCATTGCGTCGCGTTTGGCTATAATAGCAAGTGCTCCGCTGTGGACTCTTGACGTAGAGGTAAAAAAACCGTGAGCGAAGAAAAAGCCCCACCCTTCGATATGCCGCTGGTCGAGCCTCCCTCCTTCCCCGACCGCGTCTTTGACGTGCGCGATTGGGGGGGCCGTGGACGACGGCGAAACGGCGAACACCGCCGCCTTTCGCCAGGCGGTCGAGGCCTGTCACGAAAGCGGCGGGGGCACCGTCCTGATCCCAGCGGGAACCTGGCTCACGGGGCCCATTCACCTGCGCAGCAACGTCAACCTGCACCTGGAGAAGGACGCCTTGGTGCGCTTTAGCACGCGCCCCGCCGACTACCTGCCCGTCGTCTTTACCCGGTGGGAGGGCATCGAGTGCTACAACTACTCCCCGCTGATCTATGCCCGCGGCTGTGAGAACGTCGCCGTGACCGGCGAGGGCACCTTCGACGGCCAGGGCTGGGCGT
Source organism: uncultured Anaerolineales bacterium (assembly GCA_964635485.1). Lineage (GTDB taxonomy): Bacteria > Chloroflexota > Anaerolineae > B4-G1 > B4-G1 > JAFGED01. The sequence goes on along the minus strand of CAZWPV010000194.1, from coordinate 1,687 downwards.
GGTGGCACTGGAAGAGGCTTCAACAGGCAGCCGCCAAGACGCTCTGCGACGCCGAGTTCAACGGGATTCCCGTGGAGGAGCGCGTCTACGGCACCGAGGAGGCGGCGCTGAGGCCGCAGTTCCTGCAGCCGGTCCAGTGCCGCAACGTGCTGATCGAGGGGGTGACGTTCGTCAACGGCCCCATGTGGACGATGCACCCGCTCTACTGCGAGAACGTCCTCGTCCGGGGCGTCACGGTGAGGACCGAAGGGCCCAACACCGACGGCCTCAACCCCGATTCCTGCCGCAACGTCGTCGTCGAGGGCTGCTCCTTCTTCACCGGCGACGACTGCATCGCCATCAACGCCGGGATGAACGAGGACGGCTGGCGGGTGGACAAGCCGTGCGAGAACATCGTCATCCGCAACTGCCGCATGGTCGAGGGTCACGGCGGCGTGGTGATCGGCAGCGGCATGTCGGGCGGCGTGCGCAACGTGTACGCGCACGATTGCAGCTTTGCGGGCGGCGAGCGCGGCATCCGGCTCAAGTCAATGCGCGGGCGCGGCGGCGGCGTCGAGAACGTCTGGTTCGAGGACATCAAGATGACGGACCTGCGCCGCCAGGCCATCGTCATCAACATGTTCTACGGCGCTTCTACAGCCGCGCCCCGCTCCAAGACGCCGCCCGTCTTCCGCAACATCACCATCCGCAACGTCACCTGCGAGCGCGTGGGGGGCGCGGTCGACATCCGCGGGCTGCCCGAGCAGCCGGTGCGCGACGTCGTGCTGGAACACCTGCGCGTCCACGCCGTGAATGGCGTGCGCTGCCAGGACGTGGATGGCCTCACCCTGAACGGCGTCAGCGGCAGCGTGGAGAAGAGACCGGCGCTCAGCTACGAGAGCGTGCAGGGATTGAGCGAGACCGACGTCAACCTTGAGCTCGAGTGCGAGTGAGCGCGCCCCAAGCTGCGCCCATCCAGGTAAACGGTGCGTCATTGAAAACACACTTTACAAAAAAGGGCAATTGTCAGCAGTATTTTGAGCAAAGGCAGTTCACACATCGTCACTCTGAGCGGAGCGAAGAGTCTCCCAAGCACGGCTGAGATTCCTCGCTTCGCTCGGAATGACGCGCGGAGAGGGTTCTGCGATGTGTTCAGGGTGTCGTTGCCCATCACAACTTTTACAAAAAAGGAGAAGCTCATGGAATACTTTGCATCTTTAGAGACCGGACAGGGACTAAACACCCTACCCGCCAATCCGTGCAAGATACTGGATTTTAGCCTGCTGAAATTGGCGGCGGGGGAACAGTTCTCCGCCCAGACGGGCGAGCGCGAGGTGCTGGCCGTGATCCTGGGGGGCAAGGCGACCTTCGAGGCAGCAGGCAAGCGGTTCGATCATGTCGGCGGGCGGCCCAACGTCTTTGCTGGAAAACCCCACGCCGTCTACCTGCCCGCCGGGGCCGAGTACGCCATCACCGCCGAAGGGGCCGTAGACATCGCGCTGACCAGCGCCCCCAGCGATCTGGACGTGGAACCCTACGTCATCGCGCCGCCGCAGGTGACCACAGGTACGTGGGGCGCGGCCAATTTCAAACGCTACTATCACCAGATTCTCACCCTGGCCGGGCAGCCTGACCTGCCCGCCCGGCGGCTCATCGTGGGCGAGACCATTACCCCCACCGGCAACTGGTCCACCTACCCGCCCCACCG
>CAZWPV010000193.1:0-5860 GCA_964635485.1 uncultured Anaerolineales bacterium | reverse complement strand
GGTTGGCCTCCGGCTGGGCCGCGTGGTGCTTCCAAATCTTGACCCAGGCATAGGGGTTATCCCGCAGCTCTGGCTTCATACACAGCGGCGTGCCCGCTTTATCGATGGGCAACATCGTGCAAGCGGTGAAATCGGTGCCGATGCCAATGACATCCTCTGCGTCGATGCCGCTTTCGCGCAGCACGGGGGGGATGGTTTCCTTGAGCACCTCGATATAATCCTGCGGGTTCTGCAGGGCAAAATCGGGAGGCAATGGCTCATCGCTGCCGGGTAGGTGTTCGTCGATCACGCCATCGCCGTAGGGATGAACGGCGGTGGCGACCTCCTCGCCAGTAACCACGTCCACCAGCACTGCCCGCCCAGACTCGGTACCGTAGTCAACGCCGATGGCATACCTCTTCTCACTCACGGGGTCCTCCTTGTCAAGACATAAAGTTCACGCGATTCCCTTCCCGAAAGCTCCACAGTCCCACATTGGCAATAAAACCGTGCTCACGCGTGTAAATCTAGGGCGACGGCGGCCTCTGTAGCTTTCTGGAAGGACTTTTACCCCTGATGATAATACACGTCCCAGCCCATATACTTGTCCATTGCCTCGTTCACTGCTGCGGCGCACTGGGATAGGTTGGCCGCCACGTGATGCTCAAAGCCGTTATCGCAGATGTGGTGCAGCAGCTTTTGGAAATTCGGGATCTGGATCACGCCGTAGCCGCCAAAGGTCTCCAGCGGATCGTCGGTCACTTGGCCCTCGCCCAGGTAGGCGCGGATGACGCCCCGCTCGTCGTCGGTGGACACGCGACAGTAGGTGAACGGCCCGGGCTTGATGCGCCCCACGACGGTGCCGTAGGTGTTCTCCTTGCCGACCGACCCGGCGATGATTTCCTGGTAGTCCATCTTCGTGTCGGCGAAGAAGGCCTTGGGCAGGTTGCTGCAGTGGAAAACGACGCCTTTGTCTGGATCGTTACCATAGTTGTTGTTCCAGTCCAACAGCGCGCTGGCCTGGCCCGAGGCCAACGCCATCGCCAGCATCCCCACCGCGCCGGTGATGTCGGTCTCGCAGGCAGAGGGAATGAGCATGTTGCTGAACATGCTCATCACCGTGCAGGGTACCACGCCAAAGAACTCTTCCATCGACGTCCAGCACTGCACCGCCGTAGCCGCCAGCTTTTGCTCCGCGATCCAATCTTCCATCACCAGGCCAAACTTGGCCATCTTGACCAGCGCGTCACTCGGGACACCTGCGGTGGGTGTGTACGCCCTGATCTCGTCCAGCTTGGCCTTCACCCTGGCGTCGTCGTCGCCCAGCTGGCCCACGCGGCCAAAGGCCTCGGAAAGATCGAGGCTCTCGACGCTGATGCCCGCCTTCTCCAGCAGTTTTTCGCTGTAGCGCACGGTGATAAAGGCCGCCGGGCGTGCACCCAAGACGCCGACGCGCGCATTACGCAATCCGCGCACCACCCGGCAGGTGGCGGCGAACTGACGCAGGTCTTGGCGGAAGCTCTCGGAATCCGGCGCGACCGTGTGCAGTGTGGTGAGCGTGCAGGGAATTCCGTACTGCCGCAGGTTGTTGCAGGCCGACATCTTCCCACAGAAGCTGTCTCGCCGGTCGGCAATCGTCATCTTGCCCACCTCGTCCGGGGTGGCCTGCACCAGCACCGGCACGTCCAAGCCAGCCAGGCGCACCGAATCGGCAATGCCTCTCTCTTCGCCAAAGTTGGGGAGCGTGACCAGAATGCCGTCGATCTCGTCGGCGTGCGCCTTGAACAGCTCGGCGCATTTGTGGGCTTCCTGCAGCGTCTCGACCGAACCGTAGAGGGTATCATCCGGTCCGAGTATCACGGCGTCGATGCCTTCTTCCTCCAGCACACGCAGGATTTCCGCTCTGCCGGTCTCGCAGAGATGGTCAGGAAAGAAACCTCGATTGCCCATGATGATGCCTAACGTAGCTTTCTGCATTTTACCTCGTCTCCTTGAAGGAAGTTTGATTCGACAATTCACCCGAAAGTTCAGCCATGCGCCTCAGGCGTAGGTCCAGATAGCGGCTCCGCGCTTAATCGTTAGGGGGTTTGTTGCCCCATCCCCCCTGCCCCGCTTTTGCCAGGGAAGGGGGGATGGGGAAGGAGGAGGAAAGAACGTGAAATCCTGAGGGTAATTCGCGCTCGAGACCTGGCAAAAGGGTGCTCCATAGTCAAACTACAATCCTCCATCTGGCTATTCAGGCGCATCTGGTGTAGAATTTCTCAAGGCTCCAAGCGGACGACCGTCCGCGTCTGAGGTTGCGGACGATTTGTCCACAGCAAGCCCAGGGAGTAGATTCGTGTATCTCCCTGTTTTTCTGACTTTACCGCCCGTTTGCCTAAAGTTGGGTTCGCTCGGAATCTACTCATTCCCTACGCTGCAACAAGATAGGAGCCTAACGGTTAGTCAAAAGCGAACTCTTCCGCACGATCAACTCTGGCTGGAGTAGAGTAGTTTCAGGGGTGGCAGGATCGCCGCTTTGAGTTGTCCCTATTACTTTACCAAGTTCCCTCACGGCGCGGCGGCCCAACTCGACCATGTCCTGTCTTATAGTGGATAGCGGTGGGTAGTAATAGGCGGCGTCTCTATCGTCGAAGCCAACTATTGCCAAATCTTCTGGTACCCGTCGTCCTAGTTGCCGCGCCGTCTTCAAAGCGCCCAGAGCCATCCGGTCGTTACAGACGAACACGCCGTCGATCTCTGAATGTCTTGCCAGGATTTGAGCCAAACCGCGCTCTCCGCTGGCAGCTGACCAGTTTCCTTCAGCAATAAAGCCATCTCTTGTGGGCAAGCCTACACTCTCAAGCGCTTCTCGCCAGCCGCGTTTGCGCTGGTGTGCTTCCCACCAGTCCAATGGACCGGTTATCAGCCCGATGTTCTGACATCCTTGAGTGATCAGGTGCCTCGTCGCCAAAAGTCCGCCGCTGTAGTTATCTACGGTGACAACGAACTGGTCGATTTTCGGCTCCATACTTAGAAAGACGATGGGCACAGAAAGTTGGTAATCCTTACGTTCTATCCAGGCACGGTTCTGGCCAATCTCGGGTACGGCCCAAATGATACCATCGACATAGTGGGAAAGCATCTCTCTAAACAGCAGCTTGACATTGTTTGTTTCAGGCTGGCGGACCAAGTTTAAGAGGACGGTGTACCCCAGTTCGCTGGCTTCTTGCTCAATACCAGAGAGTGTGCAAGAGGGGCCAAAGTACTCCAACCCATAGCCAACTATCCCTAGAGTGAAGCTTCGTTTGGATTTCAGGCTGCGCGCCGCGTTGCTGGGGTGATACCCGAGTTCGTCGATGGCCTTCAGGACACGCTGGCGTGTTGCTTCGCGCACGTACTTGGCTTGCCCGGCAAGCACTCGGCTTACGGTGGCTTTGGAAACATCTGCGACGCGAGCAACGTCGGCTATCGTTGTACGTGGCATATTCCCTTCTCGGTGGATAACCCGTTCCGTTACCGGTTCCAGAAACCGGTTTCTGAAACCGGTTTCATTATAGCGCAAATCTTGGCATTTGTCAATAGGTTGGGGGAAGTTTTTTCACACGAAATGCACGTCACTTGTGGGTGTTCACCAGCGTGCCCACATCTGCCCAGTTGAACAAACATGCCGCCATGCCGTCGGTGCGAAACTTATGCCAGATGCGGAACTGGCCGGTGGGCGTCGGCGTCTGCGGCAGGCCGGTGGAGACCAGGGTGGTGTGCACGGCTACACCGTTCTCGATAGATAGTCTTTGGGTCAGTCAGAGGGATGGGATGCACCCTGGTCAGGTGACCAGGCGGCGATACTCGCCGGCGCTTGGCGAGTCCTGCCCGCTGAAGGTAGTCGAGTCGGCGCTGAGCTTAAACTTTGGACCTGCCGTGCCGCACGGCCAGTGCCAGTCCGAGCACCAGCAGCGCTGCTCCGGCGAGCAATATGACCGTACCGCCCCATCCCCCGGAGCTGCCGGCGATCGGAAGGATCGGCACGGATGTGGGCGTCGGCGTGGGCGTGACCGGGTGGATGACGATGTCGGCGACGACGTAAGGCATCGTGTTGGGATCGTCGGCGGTGAGCCAGCGCGCCAGGAGCAAGTCGGTCGCTGCCTCCAACCCTGCGCCAGAGTCGGACGCGGCAGCCAGGGCCAGCCCGTGGTCGGGCACTTCATCCGCCAGCCAGGCCCGCATCAGCGCGGTGACGTCCCACATCAGCCAGCGCCCCTCCGTCGGTTCAAGTTCCACGACCGTTCCAGGCGGGTAAGTTACAGGCGTCGGTGGCAACGGCGAGGTCGTGGGCGTCGATGCGGGCGAGGACGTAGCCGTGGGGCCGGGGGTGCGGGTCGGGGTTGGCGTAGAGGTGGTCTTGGGCGTAGGCGTCGCCGTGGACGTGGGTGAGGTCGATGTTGGCAGCACGGACGAGGGCTGCGTGGGGGACGGCAGCGGCGAGTCCTGAGGCGCGATGAGGGCCAGCCTGGAAACGGGGAGAGACGCGGGAGCCCTCGCTTCCTCGGCCTCGAAACTCGCTTCCGTGATCGCGATGGGCGAGGGGAGAAGAGCGGGCCAGGCGGTCGGTTCGCCGTTCCAGCCAGTTTCATCCCACGGCTTGAGAACGCGGTACGCGCCAAACGTCGCCTTGCCCAGGCCGGAGGCGCTGTCTACGTACACGTACAGCGTGGCTTGCTTGATCTCGGTGCCCAGGGGAAACACGTCGAGCGGGAAGTGGAGGTAGGTGCGTGCCCGCACCGTCTTGCCTTCCAAGTCGCCAAAGGGGAGCACCTGCGTGTCGGCGTGCGACGCCGCTCCCTCCAGCAGCCCGGACGTCACCCCCACGCTGCGGTCGGGCCAGAGCTGCAACACGCGGGACTGGATCGAGGCGGTCGCCGTGGGTTGCGGCGGGGGTGTGCGCGTGGGCGCAGATGTGGATGTGGGCGCAGAGGTCGGGCCGGGCGTGGGCGTGCGGGTGGGCGTTGGCGTACTTGCGAGTGTCGCTTCCAGCGTCGGCGACGGCGTCACGTCACCGGCGACGGTGATGCTTCCATCCTCGACGCTGGCCTCGATGTCTTGATCGGCGCTGTCCAGCAGATAGAGCTCGTCTGTGTAGATAGAGACGTCCGACGTCCCGGCCGCTTTCCCCTGGAAGGTGATCGAGGCCAGGATACCGCTCCCGTCTACTGTATCGCTGGCGACCTGGCTAAAAAAGATCTCTCCGGCATCTTGATCGACGTCGTTCTCTGTCACTACCACGTCCGCGCCGAGGAACGAGCCGATCTCGACCTGTACGCCGGAGGTGTCCGGGTCGGCGTCCACCACCTCCAGCACATCCGGGTCAAAGATCACGAACATCTCGGCGATGGCCAGGCCGGTCACGTCCTCGATGCGCACGTCCACCGTCGTTGTGTCCCCGATGTCCACCTCGGCGCTCGACGGGTCGATGGACACCACCGTGCCGCTTTGGAACAGCCGGTGGCGGGCGAAGGAGCCCTGTGCCTGGGCGGGCAGCATCGGTCCCACCAGGAGCAACAGTGCCCCGATGAGCGTCAGCGACGGGGCAACGATGCCGGACAATGGCTTGCGCATGGGCCTAGGCCGATGCCGATACATACTTTCTCCTTGGGGTCGGTTTGGCTCGAACTGAAAAGCCTCCGGTCAGATTGTCTCCAGGCCCTTGGATACTTGACACTTCTTTCTGACGATATTATACCTCCCCTGTAAGAAATGCCAAATGAGTTGAGTGTGGCTAAAATCCGTGGGGGTGGGGGGTGGGGGGGGGGGGGGGGGGGCCCCCCCCCCCCCCCCCCACAACACCCCCCCCCCCAACTTTTAAACACAACACAAAAACAACAAAAAACAAACCAAAAACAAA
>CAZWPV010000192.1:0-5874 GCA_964635485.1 uncultured Anaerolineales bacterium | reverse complement strand
TAATTGCAATCTCTGCTGGCTATCAAGTCTTTGCCTGGGTGGAGGTGAACAATATCGGTGGTGTGGTGGGCGGCACGAGGACCCGCAGCGCGCGCGGGACGGCCTGCAGCGTCACCGGCGTGGTGCCGACGGGGTCGCCGTCCACCTGCACCGGGATGGAGGGGTCGGTTTGTATCTCGATGTAACGCGCCTGTCTGTATACGATTCGGGGATTCCGCAGGGAGCGTCGACTGAGCATGGTGAGTAAGTGGCGCAGCGCGTAGGAAAATCCCAGCCCTTTGAACATCGACACGTCGAGGAGTCCATCGTCCAGGCGTGCTTGGGGGACGATGTGGAGTTGGCCGGCGTACTGCTGGATGTTGCTTGCTACGATCAGCAGCGTGCGGCCACGCAAGATGCTGTTGTCGAGTTGAATGCGTGTGCGGACGCCCTGAAAGTCGCGCGCTATCATGAAAGCGGCGATGATGTAAGGTAACATGCCCAGACGCTTGGTGTGTCGTGGGCGTGGTTCCAACTCTTTGGTCACCTGGGCGTCCAGCCCTATACCGGCCCAGCATAGGAAGTGGCGGCCGTTCACCTTGCCGACGTCGATCCAGCGGGTGGTTCCAGTGGTCAGTCCATCGGCGGCCTCGCGTATGCGTAGGGGATTCGCCAGCAGGTAAGGGGGGATGCCAACCTGCCTGGCCCATAGGTTGCCCGTGCCCACCGGCAAAACTCCCAGCGCAGTCTGAGAGCCCACCAGCCCGTTGACTGCCTCGTTGACGGTACCGTCCCCGCCTGCTACCACCACTGCGTCATAGCCGGCCTGGGCTGCATCGTGCGCCATAGCGACGGCGTCACCGGGTTTCTCGGTCTGCTGCAACTGAACTGACCACCCACGCTTCTCCAGCAGGGCGCAGACGCGCTTTACGGGATGCTGGACATTCCATGGGCCGGCAATGGGGTTATAGATCACGCGGGCCTTGACGCTATCGGTCTCCATGTCGATGAGATTATAGCACGTCCTTTTCATCTGGCAATTTCCATAGCCCTCGGAGGGGGGGTACTTTGGGGCATCCAAGCGTGCCACATAAAAACGAGATTCTCAAGCGCGCAGTTTGGGCAAGCAGCCCAAACTGCCAAGGTGCATTTGGATGATCCAAAGTGCGTTGAGCGGTGTTGTTTCTCTCGACTTTGCCAGGCAAACCCATCTTGCCCCAGAGAACAAATGCACCCCTCGGAGGGCGCTCCCTTGCTCACGGCGCTGATTTAGAGTACAATAGCCGTCGATTGCGTTCGAGAACGCGCGTTGTAGGTTAGTCTGGGGACCTACTGGCCGAGGTAAAAATGGAAACTGTGATGCTCAACAATCGGTATCGCCTGCTGGAGTTGGTCGGTTCCGGCGGAATGGCTGTGGTATATCGGGGGGTGGACACGCTGCTCCAACGCCAGGTAGCGGTGAAGGTGTTGCGGGAGAGCTACTCTGGCGATCCGGCGTTCCTGGCGCGCTTCCGGCGAGAGGCACAGGCGGCGGCCAACCTCGATCATCCCAACGTAGTCACGGTTTACGACGTGGGCCAGGATGGCGACCGTCACTACATCGTCATGGAGTACGTCCAAGGTCAGGACTTGAAGACGCTGATCCGGCAGAAAGGCCAATTGGAAGTCGGCGAGGCCCTGGATATCGCGATCCAGATTGCCGCCGGGGTGGGGCACGCGCACAAGTCGAGTGTCATCCATTGTGACGTCAAGCCGCAGAACGTGCTGGTGACCCAAGACGGACGGGCTATGGTGACCGACTTTGGCATCGCGCGGGCGCTTTCCGAGTCGGGGCTGACCGAGTCGGAGACGGTGTGGGGCAGCCCGCTTTACTTCTCGCCCGAGCAGGCGGCCGGCGACCCGCCATCCCCGGCGTCTGACGTTTACAGCATCGGGGTCGTGATGTACGAAATGCTGGCCGGCAGGCCGCCCTTCCAGGCGGAAAAGACGGCGGCGTTGGCTTTGATGCACATGCGCGATGAGCCGGCCCCCCTGGCGACCCGCAACTCCCAGGTCCCTCCCCAGTTGGAGTGGATCATCCGCAAGGTGATGGCCAAAGAGCCCTCGGCGCGTTACCGCAATGCGGAGCAGTTGGCCCGTGTGCTCGAAGAATACCGCAAGCACGGCGAACAGGCGACCGGGTGGCAACCCGCGGTGCCTGTGCCTGCTGGCCCTGGCTATACGGTCGAAGTAGACCGGTATCCCCCTGAGCCTGAGCCTGAACGTACCCCCATGCCGTTGGTGGACTCTGACAAATTGACGTGGGTGCTGGCGGCGATTGCATTCGTCGCCGTGATCGGCCTCATCCCGCTATGGTGGGCGGTCTATGTGGCCTTTTTCCCTCCCGGGCAATCTATGCAGCCCACGCGTACACCCAGGCTGCTGGTTACTGTAGTGCCGACGGAGCAGCAGGTTCTCGTCCCGGACCTGAAGGGCAAACCGATAGACGAAGCACGGAGGGAAGCGGAGCGTTACGGCTTGCGTCTCGTGGAGGAGGAGCGGGACGAGCCGGGCGTCGAGGGGGGAATCGTGCTCGAGCAGAGCCCGGCGGCCGGCGAGCGCGTCCCGCTTGACTCGGAACTCACCGTCTATGTGAGCAGGATGGGGCAGGTGTGGAAGATGCCGGGCGTGATCGATTATTCTCTGCAGGACGTACGTGAAGGGCTTGAGTCGGAGCTTGGCCTGCGCGTCGTCGTCGAGAGGAAGTGGAGCGAGGAGCCGGAGGGGATCGTGCTTTTGCAGGAACCTGGGCATGGTGCGACCGTCCACGCCAGCGATACGGTGACGCTGACGGTGAGTGGCGGTGTGGATATGCCCATTGAACTGGAGGTAAACCTGGCCGACACGGTGATACTGGAGGAGATCAAGTTGACTCAGGCGACGTTTCGGCCGGGTGAGATGGTCAGAGTCACACTGTACTGGAATCCCCTGCAGGCCACCAGCGTACCCTACATCGTGTTTGTGCATCTTATCGACCCCGCCGGCAATTTGGTGGCCCAACAGGATGTGGAGCCGCGCGTTCCCACGACGGACTGGGGGCCGGGCGTCCTCGAAGATCCTCACCAGGTTGTGGCCCCAACGGGTCTATCTTCTGGCACGTATCAGTTGCGCACGGGCTTGTACCGCCAGGGACAGCCTCACGTTCGGCTGCCGGTCGTGGATGCCGGCCTGACGACGGCTGAGTCGGACAGCATTCTGATCGCCGAGATTAGGGTGGAGTAATGCCCTCTTGGCCCAAGCGCCAAAGAGTAGCGAATTAACGTATATCTAATATGTTTGATGTGGCGCATTGGGTGATTTCTGGTATAATGGTCTTAAATATTGACGAGTTTTCTCAATCGTAACGAGGATACTCTGTTGGTTGGAGGAAGGTTGTGAGTTCGAGGTCTAAGGGTCAACTTGTTATCATTCTGATTATCGTTGCTATCGCAGCGATAATTCTCTTGTCACGTCAGGTGCAGGATACGACCGAGGTGCCGCTGACAGAGATCTCGGCCCAGATACGGTCTGGGAATGTCGAACAGATCCAGATAAAGGGCGATGAGCTGCTGGTTGAGCTCAAGAGCGGTGTCAAGATCACGTCTCTCAAGGGGCCTGAGACTGACGTTTATACGCAGTTGGAAAAGCTGGGCATCACGCCCGATCAACTAGAGGACGTGGACATCGAGAACGTGTCGCCGACAGATTGGTGGGCCGTCTTGAGCAGCGGTGGGTACATCCTTGTGTTGGTTCTGATGCTGGTGGGTGGCTATCTGTTGCTGCGCCAGTTCCAAGGTGCGAATAACCAGGCGCTCGCTTTTGGCAAGAGCCGCGCCCGGATGTATACCGGCGATCAGCCGTCGGTCACTTTCGACGATGTCGCAGGGGTCGACGAGGCCACAGAGGAACTGCTGGAGGTGGTCGAGTTCCTCCAGGAGCCGGAAAAGTTCGTCCAACTGGGGGCGCGCATTCCCAAGGGCGTGCTGCTGGTCGGCGCGCCGGGCACGGGCAAGACACTCCTGGCCAAGGCGGTCAGCGGTGAGGCCGGGGTGCCTTTCTTCTCGATTTCCGGCTCGGAATTCGTCGAGATGTTCGTCGGCGTGGGTGCCTCCCGCGTGCGCGACCTGTTCGACCAGGCGAAGCGCCACAGCCCCTGCATCGTCTTTCTGGACGAGATCGACGCCGTCGGCCGCCATCGCGGCGCAGGGCTGGGCGGCTCCCACGACGAGCGGGAGCAGACGCTGAACCAGATCCTGGTGGAGATGGATGGTTTCGATACCGATACCAACGTGATCATCATGGCGGCGACGAACCGTCCCGACATCCTGGATCCGGCGCTGTTGCGGCCCGGTCGCTTCGACCGGCGCACTGTGCTCGACCGCCCGGACGTGAGGGGACGTGAGGCTATCCTGAAGGTGCACGTGCGCGGCAAGCCGGTGGACGAGCGAGTGGATTTGCAGACGTTGGCCAAGGCCACGCCGGGCTTTGTGGGCGCCGACATTGAGAACTTGGTCAACGAGGCCGCGATTCTGGCGGCTCGCCGTAACAAGAAGGTCATCGGAATGAGCGAGTTCCAGGAGTCGATTGAGCGCGTGATCGCGGGCCCCGAGCGCAAGAGCCTCTTGATGTCCGCAGAGGACAAAAACATCATAGCCTACCACGAGGCCGGGCACGCCCTGGTGCATCACGTGCTGCCCAAGTGCGACACGGTGCACAAGGTTTCCATCATCGCGCGTGGGATGTCTATGGGCTACACGATGGCGCTGCCGGAGGACGATCGGCGGCTGATGAGCAAGGCCAAGTTTCGGGATGACCTGGCTGGCATGCTGGGAGGGCGGGCAGCCGAGGAGTTGGTGCTTGGCGACGTGACGACGGGTGCGGCCAGCGATCTGGAGCGGACGACCGAGTTGGCCCGCGCGATGGTGACCCGCTACGGGATGAGCGAAAAGCTGGGGCCGATGACGTTCGGTCAGAAGGAAGAGCTCGTATTCCTTGGCAAGGAGATCGGCGAGCAGCGGGATTATAGCGACGCCGTGGCGCAGGAGATCGACCAGGAGGTGCGTGGGATCGTGCACGAGGCCTACGAGCGGGCCAAGGACGTCCTGGTTCGCCATCGCGAGGAGCTGGATCGGATCGCGCAAAGGCTGATGGAGGTCGAGACATTGAATGCCGAAGAGTTCGTCGCCTTGTTCGAGGGGACCGACGGGGGGGCGGAGTCACCACAGAGTCCACCCTCTGCCGGCCGTGAGCGCCCGGCGGTGCAGCCGGCGCCCGAGCCGCAACAGCCGGGGTTAGAGATGCCTCCCGCACCGGCACCGGCGTGAGCGGACCGAGTTGACAGTAAAGGCGGAGCCCGTCGGCTCCGCCTTTTTGTGTGTGCTCACCCTCCCGCAGGTTTGGGCGCGATTTCTGCGCCGAAAGCGCACCCCAATACCCGCGCCGGTCTATGCTGTGGTTGTTTCGAAGCTGCGGGAGGGTTGGTCTCTATTCTGTGGCCTGCCGCTTTATCTCCTCCTCCAGCAGCACGCGCCGCAGCACCTTGCCCACCATCGTCTTGGGCAGCTCGTCGCGAAACTCGACGTACCTGGGTACTTTATAGGGGGCCATGTTCTCGCGGCAGAATGTGATGATCTCCTCCTCGGTGGCCATCTCGCCCTCCTTGAGGACGACGAAAGCCTTCACCCGCTCGCCTTTCTCCTTGATCGGCACACCCACGGCGGCGGCCTCCTTGACCTTGGGGTGCTCGTACAGCACCTCCTCCACCTCGCGCGGGTAGATGTTGAACCCGCCTGCCCCCAGGATCATGTCCTTCTTGCGATCCACGATCTGAAAGTAGCCGTCCTCGTCCATGCGGGCGATGTCGCCGGTGTAGAGCCA
>CAZWPV010000191.1:0-5908 GCA_964635485.1 uncultured Anaerolineales bacterium | reverse complement strand
TCACGCCGTCCACGGCCCGTACTAGCCGGTACTCGTGCGTGAAAAAGTTGCGCAGTCCGGCCATCCGCCCGCGGTGGTGCTTGCGGACCTTGAAGTGCTTGTTGAGGTTGGAAACCGTGATGATTGATGAATTCATCGTCTTGCTCCTGTTATGTGCCCGTGCTCGCATAGTGCCGCAATCCAAACTTCCAGAACCCCAGCGCCGCCGCCAGCAAACCGAACCCCACGACGGGGGCCAGGAACGGTGCCAGGGCGGGCATGTTCAGCGGATCGGACTTGTCCAGCAAATAAAGCGCCGGATAATAGTTCAAAAAGATGACGGGCACGATCGTGAAAATGCGGCGCACCCATTTGGTATAGATGTGCATGGGATAGTACATAGCCACCCGCCCGCCGGAGGTAAAGACGTTGATGATCTCGACCCGCTGTACCGTCCAGAACGTCGTCGTTGATCCGATGATGAACAGGCTTCCGAAAAAGGCGACCTGTCCAAGCAGTACGATGGGTAAGTAGATGATCTTGGCGGGCGTCCAACGCACACCAACCAGCGCCAATGCAACCACGAGAATGATGCCGCCCTGTGCTATGCGTCCAAAGCGGCGCAGGCGGAACTCGGACCCCAAGATTTGCAAAGTGATGTTTGTGGGCCTGAGCAGCAGTTGATCGAGGGTGCCGCGCTGAACCATGGGGGCGAAATAATCGGGGTCAAAGCCGCCGAAAAGCAGGTCGGTCAGCGCATAGGCAACATCGATCATGCCATACAGCAATGCCAGTTCGCCCATCGTCCATCCACCGATGTTGTTGCCGAACCGTTGCAGAACGAGCATCGGTGCGGCAAATTCTATGGCGCTGACCAATGCGCTTGAAATCGCGTCGAGCACGAAGGAGGTCCGATATTGAAGCTGCGACCGCAGTTGAACCGCGAGCAGGCGGCGATACATATCCAGATGCCACTGCATAGTTTCAGGTTCCTGTACTCGTATAGTGCTTTAGCCCAAATCTCCAAAATCCCAGCGCGGCAGCCAGCATGCCAAATCCTGCGATTGGTGCCAGGAACGGCGCGTAGGCCGGGCCGTTCAGCGGATCGGGCTTGCCCAAGAAGTAGAGCGCCGGATAATAGTTCAAAAAGACCATCGGGACGATGTATGTGAAAAAGCGGCGCATCCATTTTGCATAGACGTGCATCGGATAGGACATTAGCTCAGAGCCGCCGTAGGTAAAGATGTTGATCGCCTCCACCCGCTGCACCGTCCAGAACGTGGATGTAGCGCCGATGATGAACAGGCCGCCGAAAAAGACCACCTGGCTGACGAAAACGACCGGCAGGTAGACGACCTTGGCCAGGGTCCAGTCAACGTCCGTCATCGACAGGGCGATGCAAAAGATGACAATGCCCTGGGCGATCTTGCCAAAGCGCCTGAACAAGAAAGCCGATCCAAATACCTGAAAAGTGATGTTCATCGGTCTCAGCAGCAACTGATCAAGCGCGCCGCGCTGGACCATGGGAGCAAAGGTGTCTGGGTCAAAGCCGCCAAAGATCAGGTCCATCGTGCCAAAGGCGGCGGTGACGATGCCGTAAAGGAACGCGACCTCACCCAGCGTCCAGCCGGCGATGGACTCGAACCGCTGAAAGACCAGCGCCAGCGCGCCGAACTCGACCGCCGTCACGATGGCCATTGCGACGATGTCGAGTAGAGCGGATACACGGTATTGGAGTTGCGACCGAATTCGCACGGCGATCAGGCGGCGATAGGTGTCTATGGCGTGCTGCATCCTATCCTCCTTGAATAACCAACTTGCGTACCCCGGCCCGCAGCGTGATCTGGCAGGCGGTGAGCAGGATCAGGAACCACAGCAGTTGGAATCCCAGCGCTTGCGCTATCTCTGGGCCGGTCAGCACGCCCAGGTAGACCTCGACGACCGTGTTCACCGTCGCGGGGAAGGGGGTCAGGTGGCAGAGTCTCACGAACCAATCGGGAAAGAAGCGCAGCGGCATCAAAAAGCCCGACATGAACCAGGAGAGGATAAAGGCGAAGCGTCCCACTCCCCTCGCGTCGGGCGTCCAAAAGGCCGATAGGTTTACCAGAAAGCGCCACGAGAAGCTGATCATCGTGCTCAGCACTAGCGACACACCCACCGCCAGCCAGTGTCCGGCGCTTTTGGGAAACGTGATGTCAAAGATCAGCGCGTAGGCGGCCATGATGGTCACGCCTCTCACCAGAAAGCTGGCCAGGGCGCGCCCCAGGTCCTTGGCCAGCCAGAAGGTGTAGTAGCGCATTGGCTTGAGCAGGTCGGAGGAGATGTCGCCGCTGTAGACAGAGTCCATCACCTCCCACCAGCCGAAAAAGCTCAGGAAGGCGATCACGGCCTGGGTCAGCCCGGTGTAGGTGACGGCGCCCTGCAGCGAGAGCCCGGCGACCTCCTGTGCCGTGCTGTACAGGGCGATCAATATGGCCGCCCGCAGCAGACCGAAGAAGAAATTGGTCGCCAGCCCGGCCAAGTTGGCCGTGCGGTAGGTGAGCTGCTGGCGGAAGGACGTTTTGACCAGTTCGTAGAAAAGGCGCATAGCGCATCAGTCCTGGAAGATTGACATTAATTACATGCCTGTTTCGGGCAAAACGTGACAGGGCGTGCTGCATGGATGATCGCGGGGTTTCGCTCATTATAGGCGTTCCACCCGACTTGACAACCCGTCAGACTAGGGTATAATCTGCCGCATCTTATAAAGGAGGCAAGACAATGCGCACTGTATTTTTCAGCAATGAAACGGCAGTGGTTCGCCTGAAGGTGTCTAGCGGCGTGCCTTTTTTGCCCTGTCGCAGTGCGCCTGCCTTCCGTTGAAATAACGTAACGGAAAAGCCAGAGGCCGGGGGCGCATTGCGCAGCCCACGGCCTTTTTTGTTTGTTCCCGTCTGTGTGAGGTCGTGGGCATAGAGCCCGCGGCCTCGTTTTGTTGGGAGAGGGAAAGCAATGGATTTTCGAATCGCCACCGAGTCCGATTTGGACGTGCTCGCTCAAATGCGCTGGGATTTTCGTCTCGAAGAATCTCCTGGCGCGCCGGTCCACGACTGGCAGACGTTCTTGGAAGCCTGCACCGCGTTCCTGCGGCAGGGGCTGGCGAGCCGGCGGTGGGTGTACTGGATAGCTGTGTGTGATGGTACGATCGTCTCCCACGTCTTTGTGCAGCGGGTCGACAAGGTGCCCAAGCCCAACCGGCTTGACGATGGGTTTGGCTACGTGACCAACGTGTACACCAGGCCGGCGTATCGCGGTCGGGGAATCGGGTCGGAGTTGATGGCCCGCGTGATCGAGTGGGCACAGGCGCAGGATTTGGAGTGCCTGCTCGTGGGGCCCAGCGACGCAAGCGTTCGCTTCTACGAAAGAGCGGGCTTCCATTGGAATGAGGATTTGATGGAATACGCACTTCGTCCCTACGTTTTGTAGGGCTGCCTTGGCAGACTGTGTCTGGGCGATTGGAGTGTGCGAGGGTTGGAGGCTTAGCAAGTATGCAAGTTGACAAGTGTGCAGGTGATCTGGCGCACGTTTTCTGGGTGGGAGGCTCGCCCTGTTCGGGCAAGAGCTCCATCACCGAGATGCTGGCCGAAAAGCACGGCTTGCGCATTTACAAGTGCGACGAGGCGTTCTGGGAACATGCCAAGCGCGTCGATCCGGTTGCGCATCCGACGTTTCACAGGCTGACGCATATGACGTGGGATGAAATCTGGATGCGCTCGGTGGCGGTGCAGATCGCGGACGAGTTCGCGTGCTACCGCGAGCAGTTCGGCATGATCGTCGATGATCTGCTGGCACTGCTTCGGTCGGCGCGCATCATCGCGGAGGGAGCGGCCTTGCTGCCCGATCTGGTGTCCGGTCTCTTGCCGGATCGCAGCCGGGCGGTGTGGGTCATCCCGACCGAGTCGTTCCAGCGCAAGCACTATACGCCCGAAAAGCGCCCGTTCGTCAATGACATCCTGGCTCACTGCCAGGATCCCACGCGGGCGTTCGCGAACTGGATGGACCGGGATGTGGGGTTCGCCAAACGGGTTGCCGAGCGGGCACAGGCGCTCGACTTGGAAGTGCTGACAGTCGATGGAAAGCGCACGATCGAGCAAAACGCCGAGATCGTTGCGCAGTATTTGGGATTAGAGTAAAGGGGGTAGGTCCAATGAAGCCAACACTGATCATCGACGCCGACGATACGTTGTGGGAGACCGAGATCTATTACGAGCAGTGCATCGCCGACTTTGGTGAGTTGATGGGCTCTCTGGGCTTTGACCGCCAGGAGGCGGAGAGCACCGTGGACGAGGTCGAGCGCGAGCGCGTGCCGCTGGTGGGATATGGCCCGCACGAGTTTTCGCGCAACTTGGTGTTGGCCTACGAGCGGCTGTGCGAGCGGTACGGGCATCCCGTTAAAAAGGACGTGGCGAGCGCCGTGCGTGAGATGGGGCAGGTGGTGCTGGATCCGCCCATCGTGTTCCTCGACGGTGTCACTGAGGCGCTGCCGTGGCTCAACGAGCGCTTCCGTCTGATCCTGCTGACCAAAGGGGATCAGGAGGTGCAGGAGGGCAAGCTGGAGCGATCAGGCCTGGCCCGTTACTTTGCGGGTGTACACGTGGTGCAGGAGAAGGATGCAGAGGTATTGCGGGAACTGATGGCTGACTATGGCCTTTTGCCGGAGATGACGTGGGCGGTGGGCAACGGCCCGCGCTCCGATATCAACCCCGCGCTGGAGGTCGGGATCGGCGCGGTGCACATTCCGCACTCGAACACTTGGTCGTTCGAGCAGCAAGAGATCGCAGATCCCGAGCGAGTGGTCGTTCTAGAGAGTTTTGGCGAGTTACGAAAATTATTCAACGAGATGGGAAAGGAGTAATCATCATGTCTGACTATGTCATTCGACCATATACTTCTGAGGACAACGCGCCTTTGGCCGTGATGTGGAACGAAAGCGACGATCAGTGGCCGGGCACCTTTACCGGCGGCGTGCTGATGACGGAGGAGCAGGTGCGGGATTGGATGGACGAGGAGACCTGCCTGATGCGTCTCGTCGTCGAGAATTCTGCCGGCGGCAGCATCGTCGGCTACGGCTCGCTGTGGGAGACGCCGGGCCGCAAGGATAGCTGCTACGTGGCCCTGCTCAATGTCCATCCGGCCCACCAGAAGCGCAGCCTGGCCCGCCGCATGCTGACCCAGATGATCGATTGGGCCACCGAGCACGGCTATCGCCGGGTGACCATCGGCACGTGGCCGGCCAACCTAAAGTCGGTGCCGCTGTATAAAAAGGTGGGGTTCCACTGGGTGCCCGATCTGGATGTCTTTATGGAGAACTATATCCCCGCCGTCCGCCGGCTGGGATTTGGACAGGACTTTTTCCGGCAGCACGACTGGTACGTGACCTTCCAACGCGAGCTCGAGCAGGTCGCGGACGAGCAGCGCCACCCGGCGACCGGGGACATGAAGGTGTTCGTGTTCCGCTGGGAGGAGGACGGCGAGGCCATCGAGGCGGTGGTCGACCGGTACGCCCAGGCGATCACGGGCGTCGATACCGCCGACTTTGCCGCCTATGCCATCGTGGACGAGAGCGAGCCTGCACAAGGGCATCGCCTACCCGGTGCGCTGGCAAGTGACCAACAAGCGGGACGAGCCGGTGAACGTCTCTGTGCTGGCCGATGGCGAGACGGGGATCGGCTTGAACCATCAGGCCTCCTTCGCGCTGGCGGCGGGAGAGACGCAGGTCGCCGAGGCGACGTTCGTCTGCGCTGCCGACGCGCCGAGGCTTAAAGTCGACAAGCACAACCGGGACAAGACCGCGCCCAAGATCAAGACCACAGTGGTCGTCGGCGATAGCGTCGTGGAATTGGGCACCGGCCTGCACTACCGTCCGGCGGTCGATATCGGCATCGAGCCC
>CAZWPV010000190.1:0-5931 GCA_964635485.1 uncultured Anaerolineales bacterium | reverse complement strand
ATCTCGGAGCGCGTATAGGGTAGAAGAGGGTGAGCAAAGCGCACAGCATCTTCTCCCACGTCCAAAGCGATACGGGGTTGACGATGAGCGGCGGCCCAGCCCACCATACTGGTATCTTCCACGGCCAAGCGGTGTCCCTCGGCCTTCATCTGCGCACCGGCATCGCCTGTAGCCTCTCGCAGGACCGCCCACTCTCCGCTATCGTCGATCAAAAAGATGCCGACGTGGTAGAAGCCAAAGCGATCGCTGATCAACTCTGTCGTCCGCTGTAGCAACTGATCGATATCAAAAATCGACGTGATAGCCCAACCAACCTCAGCGCTGGTCTCTATTTGGATAGCGCGGTGCTGGAGAGCGTAGTTAGCTTCCTGAAGCGCCTGTCTTCGCTCCTCCACCTCCCGGACGAGAAGCGCCGCCCTCAAAGCACTGCAAGTCTGTCCGCGCAGCGCCTCGTAGATCATCCCCTCTCGCGGCCCCATCTCGAACAGGGAAAAACCTATCTGATACTCGCGGAAGTGGAGCGGCACGACGACAAAGCTGTGCGGCCTTTCCCGCGGCCACAGCCCCTGCGGCGTCAACTGCCGCGACGAGAAACGCAGCCCATCGGACGGCAGCTCAACGCGCCCTTCCTCTGTGTACGCGAGCATCAGCCGTGACCACTCCGGCGCCGGATCGGGATAAGCGTAGGGCTGTGGGTCCTCATACATGGAGAGATAGACGCTGGGTATCCCCAGTCCCGGCAACTCCCCTGCCAGCACATCCATCAGCGCCCCCACATCGAAGGTCGTGATCAACGACGCCTCAATCTGCCGCAGCATCTGCGCCTGCTGCTCTCCCCGCAGCGCCTTGTACGCCTGCGCCCGCTCTGCCGTCTCTCCAATCATCACCCGCGCCTGATGCCACAGGGCCTCCGCCAACGACAAAGCCTCGTCGTCCAGGTAGGGCAGCGTGCTGCGGCGCAGTGTCGATACCACATTCTGCACAGTGACGATGTCACCGGCGGCCGCGGCCACCTGGCTCAGGACCTCATTCAGGGCAGCCAAGAAAACGCCCGCTGAAGCTCCTGCCAACTCGGCGGCAAAGCCATCCAGCAGTTGCTCCGCCCACGCGGGGTCCGGGCTTCGCCCTGGCCCTCCCAGCGCCCGCATCATTCCGTCCAGTATCTCCTCTCGTTGCGCAGTCAAGGCGGCCCCGAACTCCTCTCGGTTCGCCTTCGCTGGGCCCACCGCGGCCTGGAGCCCTGCTGCGGCCTCCACCACCGCCTGGGACAAACACCCGCACGATTGGCGCACCATCAAGGCCGACGGCACGGTCACCAACTCTGGAACGGATTTCCCGGCCAAGAGATCTAGCAGAGTCTCTGCTGCCGTGTAACCCAATTCATAAAAAGGGGCTTTTACCGTCGTCAAGGGTGGCGTGAGTATGTGACTCTCGTAGTTATCATCGAAACCGACGACGGCAACCTCCTCCGGCACACGAACGCCTCGCTCCTGTAGCTTCTCCCGCGCCTGATGGGCAATCGAGTCCGCGACACCGATGACCGCCTCCATTCCCAGGGCGAGTGCCTCGTCCAGGTAGTCGTTCAGCGTTTGTTCCTCGATTCTGCCGAGAGGCACTTTTTCTGGCGGGAACCAGGGTCTGACCAGCGCTGGATCAATCGGCAACCCGTGCGTTTTCATGGTGTCTTGATAGCCACGATAGCGGTCCTGGAACCCCGAATGGTGTTCGTACATTCCCAAGAAACCGATCTTTGTGTATCCGTGCGCTTCGATCAGGTGTTCTGTGAGCTTTTGAAGACCCGGATAATTCTCGTACGACACGCAGGGGGCTCCTGCGAGCTTTCCTTCTAGAGTCACCACCGGCACGCCATATAGTTTGGCAAAGGTTTCTATCTCGGCTTCGGTGAGATTCATGACCAACCCGGCTTTCCAGATAATCAAGCCATCCAGGCGATTGCCCCGGGCCAGGTCGTAGACCACATTGGCCTGATCCAGGCCCACGATTTCCCCGACGAAAGTGACCAGATTGACTTCGTGTTTGCGGGCGGCATCTACCATGCCCAGCCAGGACCACAAAGCCCAATCATCACTGATAGTGAGATTGAAGAAACCAATGGTCGGACGATCGTTCTGCCTGCCAGGTGTTCCATGCTCGTTTTCGCTCATACGATTGTCTCCATCTCTACAAGTCAGCGAATCCAGCAATCGGCAACCAAGCTATCAGATAAACAACACCCTATTCGCCATCCGCTATCCGGCATCCGCTGTTCGTTCCTGCCTCAAGGGCAGTGAGAACGTGAACGTCGCTCCCTTGCCCACCTCGCTCTCCACCCAAACCCGGCCTCCGTGCATCTCCACGAACTCCTTACTCAGGGCCAGGCCCAACCCAGCCCCGTTTGGCCGACGGCCATTCTCCAGGGTCCCCTGTTCAAATCGCTCAAAAATCCGCTCCCGATCCTCCGGCAGAATGCCCACGCCGGTGTCGCTCACGCTGACCCTGATCTCCCCATCGGTTGGCCAGGCTCGCACGGTGATAGAGCCTTGCTCGGTGAACTTGGCTGCGTTGGCCAAAAGCCGCAACAAAACCTGGCGGATGCGCGCCACATCGGCCTGCACCATGGGCGTATCGGGGGCGATCTCCTGATAAAGTTCCACATCTTTGTCGCGCACCAGCGCGCTGGCAGTTGCCATCACGCTCTGAATTAAACGGGCCAAGTCCACTTCCTGAAAATCCAGCTCCATCAGCCCGGCCTCGATGTGGGAAATATCCAGCAAGTCGTTAATCAAACCCAACAAGTGCTGACCGTCTTGATAAACGATTTGCAGGTCGTTTTGTTGCAATTCCGTCAGGGGTCCGCTGATCTCTTTCAGCATCAAGCGGGAAAAGCCCAGGATATTGGTCAAAGGTGTACGCAACTCATGGGACATGTTAGCCAGGAAACGACGCTTCGATAGATCCAGTTCCTTCAATCGCTCGACCGCCTCCCGTTCCACGGCGTAAGCCCGGGCGTTCTCCAGGGCAATCGTGATCTGGCTGGCGACGTTCTGCAGAACGGAGACATCGTCCTGATCGACGCCCTCCTCGTCGGTGCTCTGGACGTCAAGCACTCCCAGAGTGCGATCCCCCAAGCGCAACGGCAGCGCCACCTCTGAACTGACGTAAGAGGTCGGAGGACCGACCGTGATGGGAACGGGGCAAATTTCCACCACCGTCTCCCCTTCCCGAAAGGCCTGGCCCACTGGCCCCGGTAAATCGACAGGGACTAGCGTCTCGTGGAGAGGGCCGGCGTCGCCGGCACAAGTCCTCAGACGCAAATGCTGCCCCCCGTCGTCAGCCGTGTACACTGCGACGTGAGAATAAACGAACCTGCTCCTGACGACTTGGACGACCTGTTCCAGCAATTGGTCGGGGTCGAGGATGGACGTGACCACCTGCCCCACCTCCATGCTAGCCTGCATCTGGATAGCCCGTCGCTGAATCTGATAGTTAGCGCTCTGTAAGAGCGCCGTCCGTTGGGCGACCTTCCCCTCCAGGTCCTCGTACAGGGACTTTAAATCCGCCGCCATGCGGTTGAACACGTAGGCCAGAATGCCGATTTCGTCCCGCGACTTGACCGGCACCTGCTGGTTCAGATCTCCCTCTGCGATGTTGAGCGCCGATTTGGTCAGCCGCACGATGGGCTGCGTGATCTGCCGGGTTACGACCGCGGCGAGCACGGCAGTGACCAGCGCTACCACGAGCGAGGCGCCGACGACGGTGGCGGTGACGCTGTCGACCGTGGCAAAGGCCTCGTCCTGGCCCTGCTCCACAACCAACACCAGCCCTAACTCTGGCATCCAGCGGTAAACGCCGATCACGGGAATGCCCGCATAGTTATCATACAGCCCCTCTGCATCTCCACCGGATAGAGCAATATCGACACCGGGGCTGGACACTTCTCGCTCCTGAGGCCAAGCCATCCCACTGGCGTCTACGAGATACACCTCTCCCGTTTCCCCCAAGTTGCTGGCCGTCTGCAGGTCGGCGATCAGGTCATCCAGGCCGAGCCAGCCAGCCAGCAGGCCAACCGTCTCACCACCCTGGCCGACGATGCGCTGGACGGCCACCAAACCCGCCTGGGCATTTAGAATGAACGGGGTAGGCTGAAGAAGGACATCCTGTCCGGCCTCAAGCACGGGCATCTGCGCTAGCAGGGACTCTACGCCCTGCGGGCCGGCTGAGACCAGCACGGCCCCTTCACTATCCAGCACAGCCAGGCAACGAAAGACGGGGTCTTGCAACAGCAGAGATTGCAATTGGAGGTAAAGCGCGTCACGGGCAGCCTCAGCCGTGGCGGGTACCGAGACTTCGCTCGGTTCGGTCGAGTCGCCGAGGGGGGCAACCAGGGCACTCACGTTCTCTTCAGTGGCAGGCAAAGCCGCGAAAAACGCCAAACTCGCAACACGACGCTCGACCCATTGATGCCCCTGCACCTCCACAGCAGATAACTTGGCAGTGACTTCACGTTGAACATCTTGCCGCTCACGCACAGTAGCATACCAACTGATTGCACTCAGCGGCACGATTGCCAGGATCAGGAAAGCGGTCAACAGCGTCCTGCCCAGCCCTCCGCGCATACCAGTGGTCGGGAGTGGGGACTGCCCCATCGAGCCTGACGCCAACATGGCTATGTACCTACCCCTGTACAGTCTATTCGGTTACCCCGGTTCCCAGATGGCCTCTCCTCGCAGAACACTACGAATTTGGTTAGGGAAGCGGTCTGGATTGAGTGGCTTGCCGATGAATCCATCGAAACCGGCCTCACGAGCGCGCTCCATGTTCTCCATAGAGGCATCGGCAGTCACAGCCACAATAAGCGTGTCTTTGAAACGCGGGTGAGCACGCAACCTCTCCAGAATCTGATACCCATCCTCCTCGGGCAAGAAAATATCCATCAAGATCAGATCGACGTTGAGGAGCGACTCGGCGAACTCTAGCACCTGCCAGCCGGAGGCCTTCCACTCACATTTTTTCACACCCAGATAAGCCAATAAGCGTGTGATGAGCACAAAGTTCTGAAAATTATCCTCAACGACGAGAATTGTGGCATCCTTCGGTTGCACGCTCATAGCAATCTCTACGACACGCGTCCTCTCTCCAGCGCCGTGCGAATCTGCTCCGGCAATTTGTCGACATCAATAGGCTTGGGGATAAATCCATCACATCCTGCTTCCAGCGTCCGCTCCTTATCGCCCTGCATCACGTTGGCCGTCACGGCCAAAATGGGCACGCCTTCCAAGTTGGGCATATCGCGCATGCGCTTGGCCAGGTCGTAGCCATCTATCTCGGGCAGATTGATGTCCAGCAAGATCAAGTCGAACCGCTCCTGAACAGCCACTTCTAGCCCGGAAGGACCATCTGTCGCCTCCATGACGGCGTATCCCTCTGCCTCCAGAATGCGCCTCACGAGCATTCGGTTACCGGGGTTATCCTCAATATAGAGAATTTGGGTATCACGCATCAATTATGCTCCATATCCAGATGTTGAAATGCAAACAAGCATACCAGCGCTCTCCAGAGCGCCTGCGTGCACCCTTATTATAACAGATTCTAATTTCCATGACAATTCTAGCGGGTTACAGATTTGTTACGCTTCTTCGTATAGAAATCCTTCGCCCAGCGCCTACCTTTCGTGCTCAGGGCGGCTGAAACCAGCTTCTCCCCCCAATCCCCTTTTAACAAAATCTTTTGCACTGAGGAGCATCCTGAATTTCCTGAGGGAAGAATACGCTATCCCCCCAACTTGCCCTCGAATGACAATGCAGTTACAATTAGGAAGTCGATTATCGAAATCACGCATCGGCTTGCCGGACTGGCGCGGTGGGGATACTTGAGGAGCAATACTGTCCGGATAAACCGACGATTAGTGCAACTTAACAATAAGCGAGTCGC
>CAZWPV010000189.1:3700-5934 GCA_964635485.1 uncultured Anaerolineales bacterium | reverse complement strand
CACCAACTGTGCGCCGAGTTGGCCTTCAAGCGCATGCAGGCGCGCTTGCATCCCGACGAGGCCGAGATTGCCGAGGAAGCGAAGCGGTTGCAGAAGCGGGCGAGGGCAATGTTGTGAGACCAGCCCCTACAAGGTGCCCCTTGTCCGGCTACGGGGAGCGTGTTATAATCGGTGCGCGTCAGGCCCCTGTAGCTCAGATTGGATAGAGCAGGAACCTCCTAAGTTCAAGGTCGTGCGTTCGAATCGCACCAGGGGCACTGCAGGCGCGACGTACTTTCAAAGTGCGTCGCACTTTGTTTATCTACCCTCTGTGGAAGAGGGGGTATGACGATGTCTTACTCCAGGCTCTGGGCGGCGGTTCGCGCCGCTTCCTGAGGGGAAGCCTGTCCCGTCAGCACACCTTCCACCGCCGTTTGCATAGCCGGTCCGACTTTTGCCATCACATCCTGCGAGGGTGCAGGGATGGCCGCCTCCAACAAGCCGCGTAGTGCAACCCGTTCCGCCTCCGATACGTCCCACGTTCGCAATGCGCTGCGGGTGCCCGGCAGGTAGCCGGTCGCCTGCGTCCACTCCGCGTTGTTATCGGGTGCGGTGAGCCAGTTGAACAGCGTCATCGCCAGCGCCTGGCGGCCGGGATCGTCGGTGACCAGCGCTACCGCCCAGGCTTCTCTAACGATGGTGAAGGGGTACCCGTCACGGGTAGGCACCGAACCGGCGGCCAGCGATTCATCCGTCTCGCCGGCAAGAACCTCGGGCCAGTAGTGGCTGGCCTGTACCACGGCTATATCACCTGCTCCAGCCTTGAGCTGCTCCCACGCCTGATCCGTATCCGCGATGTTCAACACCACTGTAGGCGAGATAGCGCCGGTGCCGATGCAGCTTTCGTAGAAAGAGAGCACTTTTAGTAGGACCCGCTCGTCCAACCAAGGATTGCCTTCCGTGTCGGTCACTTTGCCGCCGCCGGCCATGTACTGGATCAGTGTTGCGTCGTTGACCTGTCGGTCGAGTCCGCCGGCCGGAAAGATGAAGGACATGGGGGGGGTGATGACTTGTGTCCAGGAGATGGGGGGCGAGCCGGATAGGTTTTTGCGGTAGACCATGTGCTGCATGTCAGCGCCGATGATAAACCCCACTGTGGCGGGCTCATCACCGGCCTGTATTTCTACCGTGCCCATCTCGACGGAGAAGGGAAAGAGATCGGCAGTGTTGGCCGAGGGGAGGAGGTCATCGAGCGGCTGGATGTAATTTGATGAAGCCAGGGTCTTGAGGTCTTTTGCACTCACTATGACCAGGTCGGGCAGGATGGAGGGGACTATCTCCCTCGCCGTGCGCAGATAGTCAATGATCCCGCCTCGTCCGTGGACTTTTTTCACGGACACCTCCACCTGGAGATCGGCCTGGCTTTTGTTGAACTCGGCCAGCTGTTGCATGAGGATATCTGCTCCTGGGCTGTCGCCGTACGGATTCAACTCCTCGGAAAGCCACAGCCTGAGGGTAGTGATCGTCGGCTGTGGTTCGGGAGTCGGCGTGGGCGTGGCCGTGGGAGAGAGGGGGAGCGGTGTTGGGGTAGGCGTTGAGGGTTGTGCTGTTGGCGTTGACTCCGTGCAGCCGGCCAGGGCCAGGAGCAAAAGGATTGAAAGAATGGCTCGAGATCGCATATTGCCTCCAATCACGTGATCGATGTGCCCATTATAACACAACCTGGCGCCAAACCCTACTTGCCAACTGCTGCGGGTTGGGGTATGATTGGCGCGCTCCTCAGGAGGTTAGTTGCAAGTCCCATGCCTGAATCGCTAATCGACAATCGACAAGCGCGGATTTGGGAGTGGGCGCTCCTTGTCCTCATCCTGATCCTGGCCGCGAGCTTGCGCTTGTGGCGATTGGACGACATCCCTCCTGGGTTCACCCACGACGAGGCCGGACACGGTCACGATGCGGTGGCGATACTGAACGGTGCCCGGCCTACGTATCAGACGGTTGGATATGGCCGCGAACCCCTGTACGATTACCTGGTCGCCGGGCTGATGGCGCTGTTCGGTCCTACCGGCCACGTTTTGCGATTCTCTGCTGTGCCGCTGGGGCTGCTCACACTCCTGGCGACGTTCCTCTGGGTGCGAGAGGCCTTCGACCGGCCCACGGCGCTGGCGGCGACGGCGCTTCAGGCTGCCTCGTTTTGGTCGCTGGCGGTGAGCCGGCAGGCGCTGCGCTCTGGGCTGCTGCCGGTGTTGTTCGCG
>CAZWPV010000189.1:0-3600 GCA_964635485.1 uncultured Anaerolineales bacterium | reverse complement strand
CCGCACGATCCCTACGTCTTTGATATGCTCTCGCAGCGGGGCGATCTCTCGTCGCGCTGGTTCGACGGCCGGCGGGCGCTTGTCCTACCGGCAGAATCGAGCGCCGTGCTGATCGTACCTGCACGTGTGTCTCTCGACCCGTATTTCGCCAAACTGCCCGGCCTCGGTGTGCGTGAGCGCGTGGCGCTGCGCGAGGACGACGCGGACCCGTATTTCGACGTCTACGAGTGGGAGCCGCAGGTCACGGCGGCGGCGCTGCGGGAGATAGTACGGGGAGAGCCGGCAGACTTTGGCCCTTCGCCAGGCTCAGGGCAGGTCCCCGTGCACTTCATCGGCTACGACCTGTGCACGCAAAAGGCCGTGCCTGGCGGGACGGTCGAACTGGTCACGCTTTGGCGTGTCGTTGACCCGGAGCCGTTGCGGCCGCGGAACCTATCGAATGCGGAGGGGGACTGGGTGTTGTTCACCCACGCGTTGGACGGAGCGGGAAACGTCGTCGGGCAGGAGGATCGGCTCGACGCGCCGGCCTGGGATTGGCAGGCTGGGGACGTGGTCGCGCAGATTCACCGCTTCGAGCTGCGACCCGATCTCGGCGCAGGTCAGATCGCGCTCGAGGTCGGCATATACCGCCGATCCGACGGGATCCGCCTGTCCGTCTTGGTGGATGGCAACGTCGTGGGGGATTCCGTGCTGCTGCAATCTTTGCAAGTCGTGAATAAGTGAGTAAATCGCAAATCGCAAACTGGCTCCTGATCGTCATTCTGTTGGTGGCGGCCTTCCTGCGCCTCTACCGCCTGGACGAGATCCCGCCCGGCGTGACGCACGACGAGGCGGACACGGGGTACTTTGTCGAGGTGGTGTATCGCACGGGCAGGTGCTCGCAGGTCGAGACGCCCTACGGCTATGCGTACAAGCCGTTCTCAATGTATCTTGGGGCGCTCTTCATGGCCCTGTTTGGCGCCAATGACTTGGCGCTGCGCCTGCACACGGTCTTTCTTGGGATGTTGTTGGTGGTGTTCACATACCTGTGGGCGCGCCGGTTGTTTGGTCTGGCCGTAGGGTTGGGCAGTGCAGCCCTGGTGGCCGTTTCTTACTGGACGGTCTCGATGAGCCGCGTCGCCCTCAATATATCCTCCGCTCCGCCATTGTTTGCCGGCGCGGTCTACTTTTTGTGGCGCGCGTTGAGTGCCGGCGAGAAAAGGCGTTGGTGGGCGTGGGGAGCGTTCGTTCTTCTGCTCACGGCGTCTTTCTACGCCTACGAGTCGGCGCTGGCCGCCTCGATTTCTCTGGGCATGCTGCTCGTCTACTTGGCGGCTTTTCATCGCCCGCTCTTCTGTCGTCATGCCGCCTCGTTTATCGGTGCGTTGTTCCTCGTTGGGCTTCTCGTCGCTCCCCATCTGCTCGACCCCGGCTCGTGGGGACGGACGAATACTCTGTCGGGGCCGGTGCGAGAGGCGATACAAGGCAACTTCGAGCCGTTGATGGGCAACGCCGCCAGCACGCTGGCCACGTTCAGCTTCAGCGGCGATAGTTTTGTTACCTACAATTTGCCGGGACGGTCTATCTTTGATCCCATAACCAGTCTGTTTTTCTACGGTGGCATCGTCCTGTGTCTCTGGCGCTGGAAGCGCCCGGCCTACGCCTTTGTGCTCGTGTGGATGGCGGCAGGCCTCGTGCCCGCGCTGATTACCGGTGAGTGGATCAGCACGTCGCACGGCAACGCCGCCCAGTCGCCAGTTCTCACCCTGCCGGTTTTGTGTGCTGTCGAGGTGGGGCGTTTCGTGGCCCGACGTTTCGGCCCGCGCTGGCTTAGGTTTTTTGCCGCGGCCTGTATGATCTGGCTGGCCGTCGTCGCTGCGCTCACCGGCTACGACTACTTTGTCCGCTGGGGACAGTCGCCCGATGCGCGCGCGGCCTACTTTCACAACCTGGTCTCTACCGTCGACTATTTGGAAGATGGGGACTATAGCGGTGACGTGGCGCTCTCGTCCCCCTTCCCCGACGTGCCCCTCGATCCCTTCATCGCCGATATGCGGCTGCACCGGGGTGACGTGCGCGTGCGCTGGTTCGACGCCCGGTGGGCAGTCGTTTTCCCCGATGCGGAGCGAGGCCTGTTCGTCCTGCCGCCCAACGCGCCTCTCGATCCGTACTTTGCCGAGCGGCTGGATTTGCAGCTCGTCGAGCGCGTGGCGCTGCATCCCGAGGACGTCGATCCCTATTTTGACGTCTTTGAGTGGAGGCCGCGGGCCGCGTTTTCGGATATGCTACGGGAGGTATCACAAGTTGTGAGCGTCGGAGGGGAGACACGCGATCTGCCGGTGAGCTTTGCCCCTTCGACAGGCTCAGGGCGGGGCGGGGTGGAACTCGTCGCCTATGACCTGCTGACGCCGCAGGTCGCGCCAGGAGGGACGGTCACGCTGGCCACCTTCTGGCGCATACGCGACCCGGGCGCGCTGGAGCCGGTGGACCCCCGGCATTATGGGCGCGCTGCCACGCTCTTCGTGCACGTGCTCGATGCGGAGGGTGAGATTGTCGACCAGGACGACCGGCTGGACGCGCCGGCCTGGGACTGGCGCGTGGGAGACGCCTTCGCGCAGATACACCGCGTTCGGCTGGACAATGGCGTACCGCCTGGCTCCTACGACCTGGCGGTGGGTATTTACAATCGCCACACGGCGGAACGCCTGCCCGTCGTTGGTGGCACTGTGGTGGACGACCGCGTGTTCTTGGGATCGGTGAGGGTTTCGAACGAGTGAGCAAATCGCGAATCGCAAATTGGCTGGTCGTCGGCATACTTCTGCTTGCCTGGGGCTTGCGCCTCTGCTGCCTGGAAGCCGTCCCTCCGGGCTGGCGTGACGACGAGCTGATCGAGATATACGCTCTCTCCGGGGAGGTGCTGGCCGGGCGTCCGACGTTCTACTTCACGGGGGCCTCCGGCCACGAGCCGCTCTACCACACACTCCGCGCCGGAGCGATCGCGCTGTGGGGCGTCAATTCCCTCACCAATCGCCTGCTGCCCATCGTCTCGGGAACTCTGGCCGTCCCACTGACCTACCGGCTGAGCCGGAGATTGTTCGGACGAAAGATCGCGCTGTTGGCGGCGATTCTCATGGCCGCTGGTTTTTGGCCGCTGATGTACAGCCGCTTTGGCGTGCGCCACCAGATGCTCGTGCCCCTGGCGCTGGCCGTTTTCTACTTCCTGTGGTCCGCGGATTGCCCTACGCCTGCCAAGGCCCGCGCGCGGATGGTGGCGAGCGGCGTGGCTCTCGCCGCCGCGCTCTACACCTACACGGCCAGCCGCGTGATTCCTTTCGTGCTACTGGCCTTCGGCCTATACCTGGCTCTCTGCCGCCGCGAGCGGTTCCGCCGCTGGTGGTGGCCTCTGCTGGTGACCCTGCTCCTGGCGGCGGTGCTGACGGCGCCGATGTGGGCCGTCATCGCGCGCGGGCGCAGTGAGGCTGCCGCGCAGGGTGTGGGGGCTGACGCGCGCCTGGCCGAGCTGGCCGTGCCGCTGCGCGAGCTGCAGGCCGGCAATCTCCGTCCGCTGCTGGAGAACGTCTGGACGACGCTGGGGATGTTCCACGCCACCGGCGACCCCGA
>CAZWPV010000188.1:0-5935 GCA_964635485.1 uncultured Anaerolineales bacterium | reverse complement strand
CATCGTCTTGGCCAGCGGCCTGATCTTCTGGACGATCCTCACGAACGCCTACCTGAGCCGGATAGTGCGCATCCAGGAGGACCGCGGGCACCAGGTGGTCACCGGCGGCCCGTACCGCTACGTGCGCCACCCCATGTATGCAGGCATCATCCTGCTCTTTCCATGTATGGTATTGTTCCTGGGCTCGTGGTGGGCGCTGGTGACCGCCCTCCTGATCGCGATGCTCATGGTGCTTCGCACCGCGCTCGAAGATCGCGCGCTGCAGGCCGAGCTGCCCGGTTACGCCGAGTATGCCCAGCGAACGCGCTATCGCCTGCTGCCGGGCGTGTGGTAAAGGTTGTCCCTTTGACCAGGTTGTGCGTCGCCTGCTCCCCCCGAAACACCCTCCCCACGATTTTTAGACAGATTTTATTGATTTGGGTGCGTTTCAAATGGGTTGGTAGCCGCGCTTTCCATAGCGCGCGATTTGGAAATCGCGGCTACCTTCAACTGAAATGAAACACATCCTATTGATTTGCAGAACCACCTATGCCACCTACATGCTTTGGGTGGTGACAACCTACCCATTTGGCTGATATACTGGGAGCACAAGGGAGAGATAGATGGGCGAGTGCGAAAATCACCAGGTCGAAGGACAGGCTGTTTACCAGATCAGGGTACAGGGCAGGCTCGACGAGCGCTGGTCGGATTGGTTCAGCGGCCTGACGGTCACCGTCGAGAGTGAAAACCCGCTGGGCACCACAATGGTCGGCGTTATTGATCAAGCTGCCCTGCGCGGTATTCTCAACAAGATATGGGACTTGAACCTGGCGCTGATTTCCGTCCGCCGCGTCGAAGCAGACGGCGGAGAACAGAAGGAGGAGGAGACGAAATGACTGAAAAGATCGCGGCGAAATCAAAGCCTATTGGCACACGCGAATGGTACGACTTTGTCGCCCAGCTGGCGGATTTATTGCCTGAAATGCATCCAGGAGGCCAGGAGGCCACGCGAGCGCTGTTGGAGATGTGTGATCTGGAATCGACGAGCCAGGTTCTCGACGTCGGCTGTGGCGCAGGAAGCACCGCCTGTCTCATTGCAGAGATGTACGGCTCGCAGGTCTGTGGGATCGACGTATCGGAGGTGATGATCGGCAAGGCCAAGGAGCGGGCGCAGCGGCGAGGGCTGACAGATAAGCTGGAGTTCCGGATTGCCGACGTGTGCGATCTCCCTTTCGAGGATGGCCGGTTTGACGTGGTGATCTTTGAATCTGTTCTGACGCCCCTGCCGGGCGATGAGAGACAGGCCATGAGGGAAATGGTGAGGGTGGTGCGGCCAGGAGGTAGGGTGGGGGCCAACGAAGGCATCGTCGATCCAGAGATCTCGCAGGAGGGCCTGGCGCTGCTGGTGGAGCATCCGGCGTTCCACAGTATCTTCACCATGGAGATGCTGCGCGACCTGTTCGAGGCATCCGGGCTGGAGATGGTTGAGGCTAGGGAGGTGCAGTCTGCGGACCTCCCCAGGCCGCGTATCAATCTGCGAGACCTGCTCGGTTTTCTTTTCCAAGTCTATCCCAAGCTGCTGCTGCGACTCGTGCGGGATCCACAGATCCGGGAAGCCCAAAAGATCGACAGCCAACTGATGAAGGGGAACAAAGAATACCTGGGGTATGCCCTGCTCGTTGGGCGAAAGCCGGGATAGCGTATCCGCCCACGGGGAAGAAGAGCGTGCGCAAGCGGGCGATCCTGCGATGATCGACCCAAAGGAGATGTTCCGATGGAGAACAAGCAGACCTTTTTTGATTTCGCCGCTGAGGCGGGGCTGACCAAGCACTTTGGCGGCCTGGAGGGCACGGAAGAGCTGGCCGGGTTGTGTCACATCGGCCAAGGCGCGACTGTCCTGGACGTGGGCTGCGGCGTCGGCGTGACCGCTTGCTTTCTTGCCAAGCACTATAGCTGCCGCGTGGTGGGGGTCGATATTCGCGCCAGGATGGTCGAGCGCTCCGAGGAGCGGGCCCGGCGTGAGGGGATGGCGGACCGGGTCGAGTTCCAGGTGGCCGATGCCCAAGACCTGCCCTTCGAGGATGGCCTGTTCGACGCTGTCATCACCGAGTCCGTGACCTCTTTTCCAGAGGGCCAGCAGTGCGCGGTCGACGAATACGTGCGCGTGACCCGGCCGGGCGGATATGTGGGGCTGGCCGAGTCTACCTGGCTCAAGGTGCCGCCTCCGCCGGAGTTGGTTGCCTGGACCTCCCAGGATGTGGGCGCTTGCGTGCAGCCGCTGACCGCCGACGAGTGGGCGGGCTTGTTGGAGAACGCCGGGTTACAGGACATCACGACGCGCATCCATCCGGTCGACACGAAGAAGGAGGCCGGGTTGTTGCTGCGGCGCTATGGCTGGGGCGGCATGGTCGGTAGTATACTCCGCGGGCTGGCCATGTACATCCGCAACCCAGCGTATCGAGAATTCGTCAAGGGCGTGCGCGAGGGCGGGATCGTGCCCCAGAACCTCGACGAGTACTTCGGCTACGGCATGTACGTGGGGAGAAAGAAGCTTGAGGGGGCCTGAATATGGTTACGAACTTGTCCTCAAAGTACATTCTGCCCCTGGCCGATCCAGGGGCTACACTGGAAACCGTGGGCGGCAAGGGCGCGGCGCTGACCGAGATGGTCCGCGCCGGACTGCCGGTGCCGGATGGGTTCCACGTCACTACCGCCGCCTACCGTGCTTTTGTGGAGCAGAACGAGCTGGAGTCCGCCATCCTCGCGGCTCTGGAGGCCGCCGATCCTGCACAGCCGGCCATGCTGGAGATGGCTTCACGCACCATCGGAGAACTCTTTCTGCAGGGGCAGATTTTGCCCGAGATCGCGGCGGCCATTGCCCAGGCTTACACCGATCTAGAGGACGAGGTGTCTTCGATGACCGGCGAGCCGCAGAGCGGTTCGCTTGAGCAACCGGCTAAGCCGGTTGCCGTTGCCGTGCGCTCCTCCGCCACCGCCGAGGATTTGCCCGAGGCGAGCTTTGCTGGGCAGCAGGAAACCTACCTCAACATCGAGGGCGCGGAGGACGTGCTGGACGCCGTCCGCCGCTGCTGGGCCTCGCTGTGGACGGCGCGGGCCATCGGCTACCGGGCACGGCACAAGATCGGTGTCGAGGGGTTGAGCCTGGCGGTGGTGGTGCAGCGGCTCGTCTCTGCCGACGCCGCCGGCATCATGTTTACCGCCAACCCGCTGAACGGACGGCGGGACGAGGTCATCATCAACGCGGCCTGGGGTCTGGGCGAGGCCGTGGTCGGCGGCGAGGTCACGCCCGACACATATGTTGTCGACAAGGAGACGGGAGAAATCCGCGGGCGCGAGGTCGCCGAGAAAAATGTGATGACGGTGAGGGTGGACGGCGGCACCGAGACCAAACCCATGCCGGAGGACCTGCGCCGCACGCCGGTGCTCGACGACGCGCAGGCCGCCGAGCTGGCCCGGCTGGGCGCGCAGATCGAGGCGCTTTACGGCATGCCGATGGACATCGAGTGGGCCCTGACTCTACCCTCTCCCTCTGGGAGAGGGGCTGGGGGTGAGGGCACATTCGCTATCCTCCAGGCGCGGCCGATCACGGCGCTGCCAGAACCCGCCCCACTGCATGGCGAGATCGAGCCGCCCACCGAGTGGCCGATGCCCCATCCGAAAGGGCAGTACGTGCGCGCCAGCATCGCCGAACTGATGCCCGAACCGCTGACCCCACTGTTTGGCACATTAGGCCGGGCTGCCATCAACGCTGGCACCCAGCGACTACTGTCCAGGCTTGGCAAGATGCGTGAAGTGGTGACGGAAGAGCTGGTGGTCACCATCAACGATTATGCCTATTACACCACGCGATTTACGCCCAAACAACTGTTGATGTTGTTAATCCATATGCCTTTTACCATGCCGCGCATGATCCGGGACGCAGAGAGGTATTGGCGCGAGGTGGTTCACGCGCGTTATGCCGGAACCATCGAGCGGTGGCAGGCCAGACCCTTGGGCGAACTGCCGGCAACGGATCTCCTGGTTGGTGTGCGCCAGCTTGCCGATGCGTCGTTCGACGTGTATGCCACGTACCAGTCGGCGCTTTTCGCCAGGGCCAACATGAGCGAAATGGCGTTTACCCGCATCTACGACCGGCTGATCAAGCGCGACGATGATCCCCCCGCACTGACCTACCTGGTGGGCTTTGAGAGCACGCCCATCCTGGCCGAAGAATCACTTTACGATATTGCCGCCTGGTGCCGCACATGCCCCGCGCTGGCCACGTACGTCACAGAGACGCCGGCGACGCAGCTTGCGGCGCAACTGGAAGGCCCGGCCCCGTCCGGCGTGGACTCCGAAGACTGGCTTGAATGGCAGAACCGCTGGGATAAACACATCCGGCAGTTCGGCCACATCATCTACGATCTCGATTTTTCCAATCCGCTGCCGGCCGACAATCCGGCCCCTTTGCTAGACACGTGCAAAATGTTCCTCAACGACCAGTGCCCCAATCCCTACGAGCGCCAGCAAGCGGCCGCCGAGCGGCGCGAGCAGGCGACGCAGGCCATGCTCGGACGGTTGAAGGGACTGCGCCGGAAGCTCTTTCACAAGCTGGTCGGCTGGGCGCAGGACAGTGTCCCGCTGCGCGAGGAAGGGCTGGCCGATCTGGGGCTGGGGTATCCGCAACTGCGTCGCATGTTGCGGGAGCTGGGACGCCGGTTGGTCGAATCCGGCGCGATCGAGCAACCGGACGATGTCTTTTGGCTGCTTGAGGCCGAGGCCGACCGCGCTGCTGAGGCGCTCGACGAGGGCGAGGCTACCCACTCCTTTATCGAACGTGTCGAGCAGCGCAAAGCTGTGCGGCGCGCCGAAATGCGCGCGACGCCCCCACCGGTGCTTCCGCCCAAGTCAAAGTGGATGGGGTTGGATCTGGGCATGTTTGTGGCCGCCGAAGACGCCGAGCAGGCCGGCGATACGATTCGGGGCGCTGGCACCAGCCCCGGCCGCGTCACCGGCACAGCCCGCGTGCTGCACGGCCCGGAGGATTTTGACCAGATGCGGCCGGGCGACGTTCTGGTGGCCAAGATCACCACCCCCGCCTGGACGCCGCTGTTCGCCCGCGCCGCCGCCGTCGTCACCGACATCGGTGGGCAGTTGAGCCACGGCTCCATCGTCGCCCGCGAGTACGGCATCCCGGCGGTGATGGGGACGGGCGTGGCGACTCAACGCATCCAGAGCGGGCAGACGATCACCGTGGACGGCAGCACCGGCGAGGTCGTGCTGCGCAAATCGGAGGCCACGCAAGCGCCGCCAACCATCGAGTGGAAACTGCCCGATCCCAAGGGACAGTACATGCGCTCCAGCGTCGCCGACTTGATGCCAAATCCGCTCAGTCCGTTGTTTGAGACGCTGGCCGTCCCGACGATTGCCCGCGACGGCGTCAAGGAAGTGATGCGGCCTTTGACCCGCTCCGAACCGCGGTTGCCGGACTATATCCTGACCATCAACAGCTATGTGTACATCAACGGCACGTACACGCTGCGGGAATGGTGGTGGATTCTCACCCGGATGATGCTTTCCATGCCGCGCATTATGCGCGAGGCCCTCCCGTTCTGGCGTGACAAGATCCGCCCACGCTACGCGGCGGCGGTTGCCCGCTGGCAGAACCAAGTGCCGGAAGCGTTGTCCCTTGCCGAGCTGTGGGCCGGGATCCAGGAGGTCAATGATGCGGCGATGCTGCACTTCTCGTCGCTGCTGATCGCGACGACGGGTGCATCGGCGGGCGCTGAGATGCTGTTTACCCGCGTCTACGATAAGCTGATCCGGCGCGATGGCGACCCGGCGGCGACTGTATTCCTGATGGGCTACGACAGCACCCCCATCCAGGCCGAAAAATCGCTCTACGACCTGGCCGAGTGGGTGCGCGCCTACCCAGACCTGGCCGAACATATCCTCA